>JAKFCC010000056.1:0-2234 GCA_036676795.1 Gemmatimonadota bacterium | reverse complement strand
GATCGTGCGCGTGCCGACCCGGAGAGTGGTCGCGTCTGTCTGCTGCGCGGCGAAGGTCGCGCCCCGCGGGATCAGGATCGACGGGATCGTGCCGAGCAGGGCGGTGGCGGCGGCCGATGACAGGATCTGACGACGGCTAAAGGTTCGCATGTTCGTTTCTCCTCAATTCATCCCAGGGGGCTATTCGCCCAGCTACCGGCAAGTTGCCTCGGGTCACGGCAAGCGCGCGTGACGTCCTCGATGGCCTCTCCCCGTACAGTCGGCAGGGCCGGATCCACGGCCGCAGTCACTCCGCTGGCGCGCAGCGTCGTGCATGTTGAAACAGCGCTCGAGGCATGCGTACCGAGCTGCGGATGACCGGGCGGTTACGGATTCGCGATGCGGCCGGCGACGCGTCGGCACTGGTGAGCGCGGGCGCTTGCGGATGTCGGCCCGCGCAGTGCGTCAGTACGCCTCGAGCCGCGCCATGTCGCGCACCAGACGCCGCACTTCCGCTTCGTGTCCGTTGGCCAGCGCAGTGAAGAATGCCTGTTCGGCCGCGATGGCAGCCTCCTCCGCGCGATGGCGATACATGTCCTCCAGCGTCTTGTGTATCGTCAACGCAGTGGCAAGAACCCCATCGACGGTTGTGCACGCCATGTCTGCGCAAAGGCGCGTGACGACATCAGAATGAGGCAGTTCGGTCAGATCACTGAGCCAGGTGTCGAGCACGTTGCGGTGCTCGCTGTCCGCTGCCAGATAGCGCGCGAGCCCGCCCTGCATCCTGTGCTCATGCTCGGCCAGATAGGTCAGCGCCATGCGGACTCTCTCGTCCTCGGTCTTCTTCGCCAGTGCGGCGTACTGTTGGGCGAGCTGCTCGTGAAAGTTGACCGCCCAACTGACAATTTCCCGGACCTGATGAAAACGCATTTGCGGCTCCTTCTTGCGAGTCTAATGTGTCGCGCCGCGTCACTCAGTGCGCGTCACCGGCGAATGTGCGGCGAGTGAAATTCGCCCGTAAATGCATTGTCGTCTTCTCCTGGTCCGGCTCTTTTTGATCCTTGTCAAGAAAACGTGGGCACCCCAACGGTTCCATTGTGGCCATCGGCGCCTGCAGTGTTGCCGGCCGTATCGCCTTGCTCGCTGTCGTCATGTATCAAAGCGATCCGACAGCGAGCTTAAGAAGCCGCCGTATCTCAACCGGCTGGGCGATTACATGGCGTAAGCCTGGTCGCGCTTCAGCAGTTGGCGTGATCATCGGTCGACTCGACCTTGCCGCCTGTTGCCGGCGACTCCACTTTCTGCTCCTGCGCCACTTGGTATGCTGCCGTCGACACCTGGTTGGCCTGTTCCATACGGGCGAAGGTACGCTCAGCGCCGCCTTCGGCCATCGCGAAAGAGGAGGCGGCAAGGGCTGCGACTACGAACAGGGCTTTGATCGGTTTCATCTGGGTATCCTCGATTCAGGTCAGTTATCCCTACAACCAGATCAGGTCGCTTTCGGGAGTTGAGCTTCAGGCTCGACGTAACCTTAACCAGGGTGCCCTTTCAGCAACCTGAGCCGAACATTACAGTTCTGTCAGGTTGCTGCTTCTTGCTTGATCGCTTCGCCAAACTGTTAGCCGAGGCCGAGTCGCTTCCCGATGCGGAAGTGGCAAGAATAAGCCTCGGCGGTTTTCTTCACGACCTGGGCAAGATTGGCGTTGCCGACGCTATCTTGAGAAAGAAGTCTTCGCTCACGGCGCATCGCGAATATCGGCCCACAGGCTGAACACCGCTGAAGGGGAATACCTTCATCGGAATGGCCGATAATCGGGATGCGCCGGCACATCGCGCTCGGCACCCCGGATAAATGCATTCCGCAAGTAGACATTGCCTTGATCGAGAGAATCCTCGATGCAACAGCCGTTGAACTCTCGCTCAAGTCGATGGCCATCCCGCCGACTTGAGATGGCTACAACGCCTGATCGACAGCGGAAGAGGACGCAGTCCCTGGTGAGAGCCCGCAGGCAATAAAAAACCCAGCGGCTAGGCTGGGTTCTTGAATCTGGCTCCGCGACCTGGACTCGACAGCGTAGCTGAACGCGCTTCAGCGCGGCCCCGAAGGGGTGAGCGAAGCGAATAACCTGGGGCGCAGTCCCTGGTGAGAGTCCGCAGGCAATAAAAAACCCAGCGGTTAGGCTGGGTTCTTGAATTTGGCTCCGCGACCTGGACTCGAACCAGGGACCCAATGATTAACAGTCATTTGCTCTACC
>JAKFCC010000055.1:0-1855 GCA_036676795.1 Gemmatimonadota bacterium | reverse complement strand
GGAGCAGCTGGCCAAGGCCGCCGCCTTGTCGAGGTCGGCCTATTTCCAGCGCTTTACTCGTGCGGTCGGCATGCCGCCGATGGAGTACCTGCTCGCGTGGCGGATGGCGATCGCAAAAGACATTCTCGATCGCCAAGACCTGGTGATGGAAAAAGTGGCCGAGCGCGTCGGTTATTCATCTGCGAGCACATTCAGTACCGCGTTCACCCGTTACGTCGGTCGATCACCCAGCGGCTATGCACGTGAGCGGCGTCAGGTGCGTGCTCGCGTTGCCTGATCTCTGCTTTGGTCGCTGCAACTGGGCCAGCAGCACGATCTGGCAGACCTGGCGCAAGCTCAAGGGCAACGTCGCACGCGCACTGCTGTCCGCCGGGAATGCCTGTCGACCTGTCGCAACTCCCGACACTGCTCTACCAGTCGATCGAGGGGCGCGTGTTCACGCTGATGCGGTGGCCGAACGAGTCCACTGCGCGCGGCGAGGTGCCGCTCAGCCAGCTGGAAGACATCGTCGCCGGTTCGGCCAAGCATGGCTGGTACAGCTCTGCGGGGTTGTACCTCGGCGAGGCTCCTCCCGGATCCCTCTAGCTTTTCCCGACTGCGTACAAAAAAAGGGCCCGCTCAATGCGGACCTTTTCTATTGAGTGCTTACGGATTGAAAAACGGTCAGGCAGCCTTTGCAGTGATCAGCCGCCACCATATCCTTTGCCAGCGAGAAGTCGTCGTTACTTGAGAAAACGAACCTCTCCGCGTGAAGCACCTGAAGAGAATTGAAGTTCAGAACACACTCTTGCGGATACGCAAGCGGCATTCCGGTTCGAATTGCTTCGACCATTTGGTGCGCAAAACTTCCGGTTCCTTGGTTTTGAGCAGCGATCTGGAACGCGTCGCCATAGCTAGGGCACCACATTGCCAATGCTCTTCGGGGCGACAGAGGAAAATAGATCTCGATGCCATGAACTGCGAGGCCTATATTTCCACCGATACCCATGTCGATCATGTTCTGAAGACCTATTGGGTTGTCGCCAATAAGAAACGGGTGCTTCGAGTCGGTCGCTAAGAGCGCCCAAAGCTTGTTGCCGAATTCCTTGGCGAACATCCCAGGGGCCTTCGCAATGAAGCTGGCCGAATGGAGTGCGAGTTCATTGTCGTCTGGCACTTTGATGTACTGGGCGATTGAACTCAGATCGGCGTGCTCGCCTTCCCTCCGTCGCATCATCTCTTCGAATTGCTTCGGGAAATGGCGAAACTGCTCTCGCAACCACTTGGTTCGTGCGAACTGGATGGCCAAGAAGATGCTGAGCCTCGCACGTTGATCCACTCTGATGTGGGCTAGCGAGTCCGCGTCGAGTATCGATTTAATGATTGGCTTGGCGAAGTTTTCCACCATCGAGAGCCCGGGCTCGATCGTCAACTCCAGCCCTTCTATCTCGAAGTCATAGAAGCGCGACTCTGCGGCGATGTTCTTCACGTTTGGAAAGAACACCTTCTCCGTCAGTTTGTCGAAGACGTGGACCTTGTCCTTTTTCCCTGTCCCGAAGTTCCGTAGCAGGAACCTGGGGACGTAGTGTTGGACCTTGGCTATGCCGTCGTAGGCCATCAGCACCCCCCGTTTTGCCGAACTTATCACTCAGCGGGGCGGCCCCCTCCGGCGTTCTGTGACTAAACCGTGTTTAGGCTCGACCAGAAACGACAAAGGCCGACGCGAAGGTCGGCCTAAGTGCATGATCTCGATGATGGTGGGCCGTGAAGGATTCGAACCTTCGACCAAAAGATTAAAAGTCTTCTGCTCTACCGACTGAGCTAACGGCCCACGAAAAGAACGCTGCGCGTGGCGCGGAGGCGAATTATACGCAAC
>JAKFCC010000054.1:0-13276 GCA_036676795.1 Gemmatimonadota bacterium | reverse complement strand
GATTCCCACTGGAATGCCGGCGATGCAGGCATCGCCGCATATCATCTCCTTTGCCAGTGCCGGCTGAAACTCGTCGAGCTTTCCCTCGTCCAGGAAGGCCGACAGCAGCGAATGCATGTCGTAGGACATACGGTGATCCGCTGGCAGGATGTCGTACAACTTCTCCGCAACAGCTTTCCCCGCGCGATGCTCTCTCGTGTTGCGGGCCTCGGCTTCACGCTGCGGCACTTCCCGCGGGAGGCGTTCGATCAGGTCTCTCAGCTTGGCCAGGCATGCATCATCGCTTTCGACCGCGTAATGCGCCACACCGCTTACTTCAGTATGCGCAGTCGCTCCGCCGAGCGTTTCGCCGTCAACTACTTCGCCGGTTGCACCCTTGACCAGGTTCGGGCCGCCAAGACCCATGAATGAAGTTCCCTTCACCATCAGGATGACATCCGAAAGCGCAGGCAGGTACGCACCACCGGCAATGCACGGCCCCATTACGGCGGCCAGCTGCGGAATGTGCAGGTACCGCCGCATGATCGAGTTGTAATAGAAGATGCGCGCGGCGCCGTACTGTCCCGGAAAGACACCGCCCTGGTATGGGAGGTTCACGCCGGACGAGTCGACGAGGTAAACGATGGGAAGCCGGCAGCGCATCGCCGCCTCCTGCGCGCGGAGAATCTTCCTGATCGTCTCGGGCCACCATGATCCAGCTTTGACCGTCGCATCGTTCGCGACAATCACCACCTGCCTGCCGTGCACAACACCTATTCCGGTGACAACACCAGCTGCCGGTGCCTGACCGTCGTACTGGTCATACGCGACCAGGAGACCAAGTTCTAGAAATGCCGAAGCATCGTCGCAAAGCCGGTGAATGCGCTCGCGCGCCGAGAGTTTTCCCTGCTTGTGCAGCTTCGCGATTTTGTCAGCTCCGCCTCCCTGGCGGAGCTTGTCTTCCAAAGTTTTTACTTCATCGCTCAGCTCGCGGAGCCTGCTGCTCACGCGGTGGCACCCATCGCATTCTTTATGTAGTCGATGAGTTCCGTGGTCGGTGTGCCCGGCCCGAACAGCGTCCCGCACCCCCTGGCCTGAAGCGCTTCCATGTCTTCCTTGGGAATGATTCCGCCGCCGGTAATCAAGATGTCGTCGCGCCCCTGGGCGCGAACCAGATCGATCACCCGCGGAATCAGGGTCATGTGGGCGCCGCTCAGGATCGACAGGCCGATCACATCGACGTCCTCCTGGATGGCGGCTGTAGCAATCATCTCGGGCGTCTGGTGCAAGCCCGTATAGATGACTTCCATCCCGGCATCCCTCAACGCGGCCGCAACAACCTTGGCCCCACGGTCATGACCGTCCAGTCCGGGCTTTGCGACGAGTACTCTGATGGGTCGGTTCATAGTTACCTGAAACTTAGACGGGCATGGGTTGACTAGCCACTGCCGAGGCTCGAGGGAAATAATTGGGCGGCCTTCGGCCGCGAGATAACGGAGGCGCGGAGTTCACGGGAACTGATGTTGATGGGAACTGCGCGTGACGATGGGTCAATGTTGGTAACCATCAGGTCGCATTTCTCCGAGACCTCCGCCCCTCCGTGAACTCGCCGCCAAAGGCGGCCAATCTTTCAGGATAAATGCCTTCGTAGCCAGTAAAATCAGGCAGTCTTTCGCGCCACCAGAAGCATCTCTGACGACCGGCGACTCAGTGGCTTGTCGGATGCACCATCGAATGCCTGCTCCACGATCAGTCCATGCCGCCGGAACATCTCGGAAAGCTGCGACGCGTTGTACAGGCGGATGCGGTGTTCACGCTCTCGGATCGTGCGGCCTTCCGACCATGTGGAATTGACCGTGAGAATTCCCGACAGCTGGTCGAAGGATCTTTCCTGCGCGTACAGACGGTTCTTGCCGCCTCGCCACCAGTCCTTCGCAAGGAAACGCGCCATGATGCCGTCGCGGCTTCCGCCCTGCCACACAAGCACACCTTCCGGCTTCAGCACTCGCGCGAATTCACGGACCACCCGCTCATCCTCGTCGGGATGGTCAAAGAAACCAAAGGACGTGAAGAGATTCAGCACGGCATCGAACCGTCCCTTCCAGCGCGCCGGCATCTTGCGCATGTCGCCCACGGTGTACCGGAGCGTCGAGCCGGTTCCCCGCTTCTTCGCTACATCGATCAGTACTTTCGAGTAGTCCAGCGCATCTACGTCGAAGCCTGCTTCCGCGAGAAGGTGGGCATGCCGTCCCTGACCGCACGGGGCATCCAGGATTCGCGAGCCCGCCGGAAGGCCGAGTACGTCGACAATGCGGGAAACCTCGCGCCGGTCGCCCGTGGAAGTGAACAGCGGCTGATACTCCGACAGATAGTCACTGTCGAAAAACGCCTCCCACCATTCTTCGGCGGGGCGCGGCATACTCAGAAGAAGACCGGTTCCCTGTACGCCCCGAACACGTCTTCCATCGCTGCGCGGATTTCGTACAGGGTGCAGTAGGCCCGGGCCGCGTTCAGAATGAACGGGATCAGGTTAGTGCTCCCCTTTGCTGCTTCTCTCAGCTCATTCAGTCGCTGCTGGACGAGCGCGTTATCCCGCTCGGCGCGCAGCTTCGCCATCCGCTCCTTCTGGTGCGCCTCGGTGTCGCCGATCTTGAGCAGCGGGATGGTCAGCTCAGGTTCGTCGGTGACGAACTCGTTCACCCCGACAACCAGCTTGCGCCGCTGCTCGATCTCCCACTGCTGGCGCGCGGCCGACTCATTGATTCGTCGCTGCAGCCATCCGGTCTCCAGCCCGCGTACCACGCCGCCCTGCTCTTCGATCTGCCTGAACAGATCCTCGGCTTCCGCCTCCATGTCGTTCGTCAGCTTCTCCACATAGTAGGAGCCGCCGAGCGGGTCGATGACGTTCGCCACACCCGTCTCGTACGCGAGCACCTGCTGGGTGCGAAGCGCTACCTGCACCGACTCCTCGGTGGGAAGCGCCAGAGTCTCGTCCATGGAGTTGGTGTGCAGCGACTGGGTTCCGCCCAGCACTGCCGCGAGCGCCTGGTAAGCGACGCGGACAATGTTGTTCATGGGCTGCTGCGCTGTGAGAGTCACGCCGGCGGTCTGCGAATGAAAGCGCATGACCAGCGATCGCGGATCCTTTGCGCCATACCGGTTGCGCATGTGCCGCGCCCAGATCCGGCGCGCCGCGCGAAGCTTGGCAATTTCCTCGAAGAAATCGTTGTGGATATCCCAGAAGAAAGAGAGCCGCTGCGCAAAGCTGTCCACATCCAGCCCGCGGGCAATTCCGCGCTCTACATATGTAAAGCCATCGGCCAGCGTGAATGCCAGCTCCTGCGCGGCCGTGGCTCCGGCCTCGCGGATGTGGTATCCCGAAATCGAAATGGTATTCCACTGCGGTGCATGTTCAGCCGACCACTCGAATGCGTCCACAATGAGGCGCAGCGCGGGCTCGATGGGATATACCCATGCGTGCTGCGCCATGTACTCCTTGAGGATGTCATTCTGGATCGTGCCGCGCAGCTGGGATGCATCAACGCCCTGCTTTTCGGCGGCCGCTATGTAGAAGCAGTAAAGAATTACCGCTGGACCATTGATGGTCATCGACGTCGAAACTTTGTCCAGCGGGATTCCGTCGAACAGATCCTGCATGTCCGCGAGACTCGAGATCGCTACTCCGCACTTGCCTACTTCCCCCTCGGAACGGGGATGATCGGAGTCGTATCCCATGAGCGTCGGGAAATCGAACGCAACCGAAAGTCCGGTCTGGCCATGCGCGAGCAGGAACTTGTACCGAGCGTTGGTGTCTTCCGCGCTGCCGAATCCTGCAAACTGGCGCATCGTCCAGAGCCGGCCGCGATAACCGGTGGGATGAATTCCGCGCGTGTAGGGAAAGAAGCCCGGGACGCCGAGGTCGTCGCTGTGTGAATCAGCTAGATCGGCCGCGGTGTAGAGCGGCTCGACCGCCTTTTCAGAGTTGGTGAATGCGATGTCGCGCTTGGTCGCCTTGTCGTACCGCGCGCGCCACTCGTTCACTTCCTTCTGGAGCCTCGCAATTTCCTGCTCGCGGATGCGCAGCTCGCCTGAAATGTCGTCAGCGTCGAATTCGTTCTGCGGTTTTATTGTCGTCATGGTTTGGCTCGTGTAACGAGTTCGCCCCTTTCCCTGAGAAGACGGTCCGCGGCGCCGTACGGAGTTTCCTTTCCACTCTCGAGCGCCGACAGCTCGGAATCCAGCCAGTCGCTCACATCCTGATTGTTCCACAGCCTGGCGCGCATTTTCTGCTCCACCGCGTCGATCACTCGTTCCCGCAGCCGCGCCCGGCGACGATCCCGAAGCGATCCGCTCTTTTCAAGATAAGAGAAGTGCGCCTCGAGCGAGGCCAGAAGCTCGGTGATTCCCTCGTCCCTGGCCGCCACCGAGCTCAGGACGGGAGGGGTCCATCCTTCCTCGGGCGTCTCGCCCGCTGCCTCCCGGGCGATCCGCGCAGGATTTGCTGCCTTCTTGAGGTCTACTCCATGATGCGCCGGCATGTTCTTGAAGTGGGCACCCTTGCGGAGCCCCAGCATGAGCTCGATGTCGTTCCGAAGCCGGTCAGCACCGGGACGATCGGCCTTGTTCACGACGAACACATCGGCAATCTCCATCACGCCGGCCTTCAGCGTCTGGATTGAATCGCCGGATTCCGGGACAAGCACCACGACAGTCGAATCGGCTGTACGCGCGACTTCCAGCTCGGACTGGCCGACTCCCACAGTCTCGATGATGATCCTCTCGAAGCCGAACGCGTCGAGCACATCCGCGACTTCGCGCGTCGTCGCCGCCAGTCCCCCCAGAGAACCTCGCGTCGCCATCGAGCGAATGAAAACTCCGGGATCGAGAGCAACCTGTTCCATCCGCACCCGGTCACCGAGCAGTGCGCCCCCGGTAAATGGCGATGTTGGATCGACGGCAATGATCCCGACTCTATGGCCGGCGCTGCGCAGGTTTTTCGCCAGCAGCGTGGTGATGGTGCTCTTTCCGGCGCCCGGCGGACCTGTCAGTCCAATTCGCTGCGCCCGCCCCGTCTTTGGATGCAGTGCAGCAAGCAGCTCTTCGAACCCGTCGCGGTGATTCTCTACAATGCTTACGGCGCGCGCGAGTCCCGCAAAGCTGCCCGCCGCGAAGTCAGCGAGCACCCTGGCGACCGACGCAGACGCAGTCACGAAGTCCGTCCCAGAATGGCTTCCTGCTTCTTCCACATTCTGGACGAGAGCCGTCGCTCGGACTCGGGATGATCATATCCAAGTACGTGAAGGATGCCGTGCACCACCAGGCGGTCCAGCTCCTCGCGCAGCGACACATTCTCTTCCGCTGCATTCTTTCGCGCTACATCCGGGCAGATGTAGATGTCACCGACCACCGCACCGCCCTTCGACCCGGCACCAAAGCCGAATGCAATTACGTCCGTGGGACGGTTCTTCCTGAGATACTTGCTGTTCATCAGCGCGATCTTCCGGGAAGACACGAACACTATCGATATCATCGCGTTTTTCACGCGTTCGGACTCGAGAGCCAGGATGGCGACTTTGCGCGCGCGCTCCAGGGATACCACGCGCCGGCGGAGCGTCGAGCTTACATCTACTGCGAGCTCACCCCCGGCTTTCACGCTCAGTTGCCCGAATCGTCCGCGTACGCCTTGATGATTTCGCGCACGAGACGGTGCCGTACCACGTCCGCATCATTGAGGTACTGAAAGCCGATGCCCTCGATGCCGGGCAGGATTCGCTCGATCTGCACGAGACCCGAATCCTCGCGCTTGGGAAGATCGATCTGTGTCTTGTCGCCGGTGATCACGGCGCGCGAGTTAACACCGAGCCGGGTGAGAAACATCTTCATCTGCGCATTCGTCGCGTTCTGTGCTTCATCCAGAATCACGAACGCGTCGGAAAGCGTGCGGCCGCGCATATACGCCAGCGGTGCGATCTCGATGGTGCGCGTTTCGATCGCCTTCTGGACACGCTCCTGCGGCATCATGTCCTCGAGCGCGTCGTACAGCGGGCGCAGGTAGGGATCCACCTTCGCCTGCATGTCGCCGGGCAGGAATCCGAGACTCTCGCCCGCTTCCACGGCGGGACGCGCGAGCACAATGCGGCGCACGCGCTTTCGCGCGAGTGCGTCAACAGCAGCCGCGACAGCCAGGTACGTCTTCCCCGTTCCCGCAGGCCCGATGCCGACTACAATGTCATTCTCGGCGATCAGCTTCATGTACTCGGCCTGGCCGCTGGTCTTCGCCTGGATGATCTTCCGGACGCCCGGCAGAACTATCCGAGTATCGCTTTCACCCGAAGCAGCTCCGTTGCCTTCGCGGGGATCGATGCTCATGCGCAGGACGTCATCGGCAGTCAGCGGCATCTGCTGCTTTGCCGTGTCGATCATCCGCTGCGCGATCTGTGCGGCTTTGGAAACCGACTCCGCCGTACCGGTAATGGTCATCACGTCGCCGCGAAGGTTGACCTTCGCGCCAGTCTGCCGCGTGAGCTCGACGAGGTTCTCGTCATTCACGCCGGCAAGGGTCAGCATGTCGGCGCCTTCAGTGTTCAGGCGCTGCGTTGGGGTTTCGTCGGTCATCAGCTCCGAGTCTTCAGCTCTAGGTGGAGATCCTGTACATCCTTTTCTGGAACGACTGTCGGCGCGTTCTCGAACAGCGCGCGCGCCGCAGTGGTCTTCGGGAATGCAATTACGTCACGCAGCGACTGCCCGCCGGCGATCAGCATCGAGATACGATCGAATCCGAATGCAATTCCACCATGCGGGGGTGCACCGGATGCGAGCGCTTCGAGCAGGAATCCAAAACGTGATTTTGCGCTCTCTTCGCTCAACCCGAGCACAGCGAACACTCGGCGCTGCACGCGCGGATCGTGAATGCGGATGCTTCCGCCTCCCAGCTCCGTTCCGTTCAGGATGACATCGTAGGCAAGCGCACGAACCTTGTCCGGCTCGCTCTCGAGCATGTGAAGGTCATCGGGATGCGGCGACGTGAATGGATGATGCACCGAGCTGACAGTCCCGTCATCATTCCGCCCGAAAAGCGGGAAGTCGGTCACCCAGAGAAATTCGCGCTTGTTCTCGTCGGCAAGTCCCAGTCGCTGCGCGACGTCCTGGCGAACGCGGTCGAGTGAAACACTGGAAACAGAATCCGGTGCAGCGGCAAGCAGGAGCAGATCGCCTTCCTCGATCCCGAGCTTCCCAGACGCATCGCTATCCAGGAACTTTGCTGCAGGTCCTTCGAGTCCAGCTGCGCTTCGCTTGAGTCGCAGCAAGCCACCGATGCCGCCGGTCTTCCCCACGACCTCGATCTCATCGACCTGCTTGCGCGACAAAGAGGCGCCGCCCGGAATCCGGATGCCACGAACCCGTCCGCCGGCCTCGAGCGCATTCCTGGTGATGCCGAAATCCACGCCGCGAAAAACGTCGCTGTAATCTCTTATCTGAAGGTCGTAGCGCAGGTCGGGACGGTCAGAGCCATATCGCTCCATCGCATCCGCGTACGTGAGCCGCGTGAAGCTGTCCGGAATCTTCACGCCGGCCACCGCGAAGAGCGCAGTCATCAGCCCCTGCGTCATCTTCATGATGTCTTCGCGATCCACGAAGGATGCTTCGATATCGATCTGGGTGAACTCCGGCTGCCTGTCGGCGCGCAGATCCTCATCCCTGAAACAGCGGGCGATCTGGAAGTACCGGTCGAATCCGGAAACCATCAACAGCTGCTTGTACAGCTGCGGCGACTGCGGAAGAGCGTAGAACTCGCCCGGATGCACCCGGCTCGGCACGAGGTAATCGCGCGCGCCTTCGGGCGTGGGCTTGGTGAGTATGGGTGTCTCGACTTCCAGGTACCCGTTCTCGTCCAGGAAGCGCCGCGTCGCCTGAGCGAGCTTGTGCCGGAGGACGAGACTCTTCTGAAGCTCCGGCCGCCGCAGATCGAGATGGCGGTGACGCAGCCTCAGGTCCTCTGCAGGCAGTTTCTCGCCCTTGCCGCGTGCAACGGGAATGGCCGGAGTTTCTGCGGGCGAGAGGATCGTGATCGAGGTGGCGCGCACTTCCACCTCCCCCGTCTCCATGTCCGCGTTTCGCATCTCAGCAGGGCGAAGTACTACTTCACCCTCTACGCGAATGACTGTTTCGGCGCCCACGGCAGCCGCAGTCTCAGCGAGCGCTGCATCCACATCGGACGGGTTCAGCGAAACCTGAACGATTCCTGCACGGTCGCGCAGATCGATGAAGATCAGTCCGCCGAGGTTCCGGCTGCGATGCACCCACCCCGCGAGCGCGACCTTCGACCCTGCGTTGGATGCCCGGAGGCTGCCGCAAAGGTGAGATCGGAGCGATGTGGAAAAGATTTCGTTCTGGGTCAGTTCAGTGTGTCCATGCAAGTCAGTTAAAATTAATTATGGCAAGGACTTGGTGGTAGAATGAAAGGTCGCGGATTGGGTGAAAAAGACCAGCGCGTGAATCTCCTGAATCTGGAGCCCGCAGTTGCGGAGTCCCGGCTTCGGGCCTTTGCCGAAGAGAATGGCGAGCGCGCCTTTCGCGGGTCCCAGGTAATGCGTCACCTGTGGGCGGTTCCAGCCGCGGATTTCAACTCGATGGTGGACCTGCCTGCATCATTCAGGGCGCTTCTGGACGAACATTTCGTCATCCCGCGCCTCGAGCTTGCCACCCGCCAGAAGTCAAAGGACGGCACCGAGAAGTTTCTCTTCCGGCTGCACGACGGTGAATTCATCGAAACGGTCTCGATTCCGGAGAGCAACCGGCTGACCTTCTGCATCTCTTCGCAGGCGGGATGCGCTCTCAAGTGCGCTTTCTGCGCAACCGGGGCGATGGGGTTCACGCGAAACCTCGAAGCGTTCGAAATCGCCGGCCAGGTTCGCGAGCTGCGGATGATCGACGACCCGTTGAAGCCGACCAACATTGTGTTCATGGGCATGGGCGAGCCGCTCATGAACTGGAAAGCTGTAGATCCAACGCTCACGATCCTGAACGACCCCAAGGGATTTGGCATCGGTGCGCGTCACATCACCGTGTCGACCGTGGGAATTCTCCCCGGGATCATCGCGCTGTCCAACCGTCCCGAGCAGTTCAGGCTCGCGATATCAATTCACGCGCCGAACGACGAGCTGCGACACGAGCTGATGCCTATCAACACCAAGTATCCGCTGGCAGAAGTCATCGACGCAGCCAAGCAGTTCGACCGGCGGGTTACTTTCGAATATGTAATGCTCGGCGGCGTGAACGATCAGCCCGAACATGCGGCGCAGCTCGCCGAGCTTGCGCATGAGTGCAAGGCATTCGTGAACCTGATTCCGCTGCACCCCGGCGGTGCGGGCGTATTCGTGCCCACTCCAATGCCGAAGATCATCACGTTCTCACGCCTGCTTCAGGCCGAGAACGTCGAGGTTGCGATCAGGAAGAGCCGCGGGATGGATATCGCGGCCGCGTGCGGCCAGCTACGGGTAGAAAGGCTGGGCAGGCGGACGCCAGTTGGCGCCAATTAACACAGTCACGTCAACGTAGCGGCTGGAATCAGGCCGGCTTTCAACTCGCGCATTTAAGGCCTTACCCACCAGCGCCGCCCAGTCAGGGTGGCCGGATCGGTCGAGAACCAGAGTCGAATCGCGTACCTCACGCGAAGTACCGATCCCCACAACGTCAAAACCACGGTCGCGCAGATATATAGTTGCGCGTCGCCCCAGTCCCCGTACGGTGGTCGCGTTGATGACCTCGACCTTGATGCGCACATTGGCCGGCGCCATCGTCACATTTTCCTCGGCCTCGCGGGTGATCGGGAGCGCCGCGGTCAGGTCACGCGTCGTCCAGTAGCTATAGCCGAAGTAGCCGGCTGCGCCGAGCAATAGGATGAGGAGAATGAAACGGCCGATTTTCCGGGGGCGCCTGCGCCCCTCGGGCGTCAGCGCAGGCTGTTCCACAACGCGACTGTTTCCGGAAAAATCGTATTGCCTTCTCGTACGGCCCAGTCGAGTCGGAAGCGCACTACCTGACGGAACACTGCATCGAATGAATGCGGAACCTGACTGGCCAGAAAGAAGCGGTCTTCCTTCGAGAACTTTCGTCCGGGCTCGAGGTAGTCTGCCATGTACAGCGCGCGGCCCGTGGATTTCCAGTGGGGCGAGCCGACCGTGTGATACCGGACGGCATCCAGAACTTCCTGTCGCTTCTCACCTTCCTGCTCCAGACGAATCGCAGCTGCAGGACCGTGCAGCAGTCCCTCCAGCGAATGCATATCCCCGGTGATTTCCCTGAGTTCCGCTTCCGGAGCTTCGCGGAGTGCGTCGTGCCACATCCCGGCGTCGATCCAGGCATTTGCTTCTTCAGCTGGCAGTCGCATAGCGGCGCTCCATGCACGCAGCAGCGAAGTGACTCGCTCGATGTGCGCCAGCCGCTTCTCGCCGACCTGCGCCCACACCGGCAGCCCCGTCTTTTCGTTGATCTTCACGGGATCAAAGTATCAGGTTGTCTATCAGGCGGGTGCTCCCGACCTTCGCAGCGACTATGATCGCGTCGCCCGACTCGACCTGTGACTTTTGCACGAACGTTCTCGGATCGACAACGGCCAGATAATCCAGCTCGGCAGCCGGAACGTCGCTGAACACGCGCTTTCCGGCAGTGACAAGCATTTCTCCATTCGTCGTGCCGCCCTTGAACAGAATTGCCATCGTGTCGAGCGCGCGACTCAGTACCAGGGCATCCTTCCGCTGGGTCTCGTCGAGATATCTGTTGCGACTGGATAGCGCCAGACCGTCGGGCTCCCTGACAGTCGGCATCACAAGCATCTCGATCGGAAAGTTCAGGTCCTGGATGAGAGCCCGCACGACACCCACCTGCTGCAAGTCCTTTTGTCCAAATGCGACGACGTCCGGCCGCACGATATTGAAGAGTTTCGCGACGACGGTTGCAACACCATCGAAGTGACCGGGTCGTGTCTTCCCCTCCCAGCGCTCCCCAATATCTCCAACGCTCACCGTCACGAGCGGCTTCGCGCTGTACATCTCTTCATCATTGGGAGCAAAGAGGATATCCACCCCGCGATCGGAGGCCATGACAGAATCGCGCTCGAGATCGCGCGGGTATTTCTTGAAGTCCTCGTTAGGGCCAAACTGGAGCGGGTTCACGAAAATGCTCATGACGACGACATCGCAGCTGCCGCGCACAGTGTCGACCAGGCGCAGGTGTCCTTCGTGCAGTGCGCCCATGGTAGGAACGAACCCAACTCGCTCACCGTCGCCCGTCGCACCAATGAGCAGTGAACGCAGCTCCCGCCGCGTCCGAGCCGTGATCATTCTAGAAGCTGTGCTCGTCACCTGGATATGTCTTGCTGCGCACATCCTTGGCGTATTCACCTACGGCTGCGCGTACATCGGCGGCGAGGTTTGCGTAACGCTTGAGGAATTTCGGCGAAAATTCATCGTTCAGACCGAGCAGATCGGGCAGAACCAGCACCTGTCCATCGCAGTGAATTCCGGCACCGATGCCAATGGTGGGGATTTGAACGGCCTTTGTGACCCGCTCGGCGACCGCGGCGGGAACCAGCTCCAGCACGATTGAGAACGCACCTGCATGCTCGAGTCGTTTCGCATCCTCGATCATCTGGTCGGCGGCGGCAGGCTCACGGCCCTGCACCTTGAAGCCGCCAAGTGTCCGCACAGACTGCGGCGTGAAGCCCAGGTGTCCCATCACCGGGATCCCGGTTCGCACGAGCGATCGCACAGTCTCCGCCATTTCCGGATTGCCGCCTTCGATCTTTACCGCATGCGCGCCGGTCTGCTGCATTACGCGTCCGCAGTTGAGAATGGCGCTCTCGATGCTCGCCTGGTAGGTCAGAAATGGCATGTCCACGATCAGCAGCGCGCGCTTGACCCCGCGCCGAACTGCTGCCGCATGGTAGATCATCTGGTCGAGCGTCACCGGAAGCGTGGACTCATAACCTGCTATCACGTTGCCTACGGAATCTCCAACGAGCACTGCATCCACGCCTGCCTGGTCTACCAGCTTGCCGAACAGCGCGTCATATGCAGTCACGACGACGAGCGGGTCCCCGCCCTTCTTCGCCGCAAAGTCCCCGACGGTCATCCCCTTGATGCGGTCCTGGCTGCTCATTCTCCGGTAATCCTGTCCAGCTCGGCGATCTCGCGCTGCCAGAAATCACGATTGGCAATCTCCGGATGCGGTATCGTGAGATTCGCCGTGTTCATTGTCCGGCCGGCAAACGTTACAATGTCGAGATCGAGTGTGCGAGGTCCCCACCGCTCACGACGCGTACGTCCGCAATTGCGTTCGATTGCGTGCAGCTCCGTCAGCAGTTCCTGCGGTGCCAGGGTGGTCTCAACAGCAATCATCTGGTTCAAATATGTTGGTTGGTGAACTGGTCCGACCGGCTCCGTCTCCTCGATGCTCGATTGTGCAACAACGCGTGTGCCGCTGATCAGCGCTATCGCTTCGCGGGCAGCCTGTAAATTCGCGCTTTTGTCGCCGAGATTCGAGCCAAGCGCAATGTAGACGGTGGCGCTCAATCGTGCGAGCGCTCGACTTCGACTTCGGCGAAGTCCAGTGGCCCGCCCAGCGCCACGTGCGGCTTCCGCACGCAGACTCGAACGCGTGCCACCCCCTCGAGCATGAGCGCCCGGTGACAAATCCGGCTTCCTACGTCCTCGAGGTACTTGATGTGCCCCTCCCCAAGAACAGAGGCCGCAATCTCATAAAGCGCACGATAATCGACGACGCCCGCGACCCCGCCGGTCCGCCCCTCCACCCAGACGTGGATGTCCACTTCGACCGATTGTGCGATCTCCGCCTCGTGTGGGAGGACACCTATGTGGGTGTGGAAGCGCATTCCCTTGAGTGTTACCCGATCCATGGTTCCTCGCTACGCATCCATTGCACTCCGCATTGCGGCAACAAGTTGGCCTGCTTCGTCGGGCCCGCGCTCTGCCGCCTGAATGAGCGCGCTGCCCACCACAACACCATCAGCGAGGGCTGCGACCTGCTTCGCCTGTTCTGGCGTAGACACTCCGAACCCGATGCATACCGGGAGGTCCGTGCATCGGCGAAGCATATCCATGGTTGTCCTGAGCTCAACCGGAACGTCGCTGCGCATGCCGGTCACGCCGAGACGGCTGATGAGATACACGAATCCGCCTCCGTTGCGGGCGATCTCCTGCATCCTGCCTTCAGGGGTGGTTGGTGCAACAAGCCGCACGAAGTCGAGGGCGCTGCTGCCGATCCAGTTCTCCAGAGT
>JAKFCC010000053.1:0-15400 GCA_036676795.1 Gemmatimonadota bacterium | reverse complement strand
CCCGCGGGTTTGTACATCCGGAACACAAGAGCTTTGTCCAGCTGGACCAGGCGCTTCAGATGTACGCGTGGCACTGCAGACATCACACTGCGCACATCACGAAGCTGGCCGAACGCGAAGGCTGGTAGCCGCTTCCAAAGCCCTCTGCTATTTGACGCCCGCGGCGAACTCGTCCCACAAACGGGCCATCGCGCGCATTCCGATCCTGTAATTCTCCTGGGCCATCCACTCGTCGGGTGCGTGCGCATTTTCACCGGGCAGTCCGAATCCGACCAGCAGAACCGGCGCGCCAAGAATGCTTTCAAAATGACCCACCACAGGGATTGATCCGCCCTCACCGACGATCACCGGCTCCTTCTCAAATGCGGTCGCAAGTGCGCGGCGCGCTGCGTCGTATATGGGCCCGTTCAGTTTCGCCTTCCATGGATTGCCGCCGTGCAAATGCCGGCAGTCGACGTTCACTCCGGCTGGTGCAACCTTCGCAACATGAGCCTGCATCACCTTCTCGATCTGCGCAGGCGTCTGGTTGGGTACAAGCCGGCAGCTCACCTTGGCCATGGCCTTCGAGGGGAGGACCGTCTTGGCTCCTTCGCCAGTGTAGCCGCTCAGCAGCCCGTTGACCTCGCAGGTGGGCCTGGTCCACAATCTCTCGAGGATGGTGTACCCCTTTTCTCCGCCAAGTGAGGGCGCGCCTGTTTCCGCCAGAAACTTCTTCTCGTCGAATGGAAGACCGCGCATCTGTTCGCGGATTTCAGGCTCCCATTCCTCCACATCATCGTAAAAGCCGGGGATGGCAATGTGCCCATTCTCGTCGTGCAAAGTCGCCAGGATCTTGGCGAGTGCCATCGCCGGATTCACCACGGCACCACCATACGATCCGGAATGAAGATCGACAGTAGGGCCCACTACTGTGATCTCGAAGTAAGCGAGGCCGCGCAGGGATGACAGAATGGACGGCTGCCCCGGTGCAAACATGGCAGAGTCCGAAATTACGACCGCATCGCACTTGAGCATGTCCTTGTGCTCGCGAACGAACGCTTCGAGATGCTCGCTCCCGATCTCCTCTTCGCCTTCCGCGACTACCACGACATTCACGGGAAGCTTGCCGCGCACTGCCAGGTGCGCTTCCAGCGCTTTTACATGCAGGTAGAGCTGGCCCTTGTCGTCCACGGATCCCCGCGCGTAGATCCGGCCGTCTCGCACTGTCGGTTCGAATGGAGGTGATGTCCACAAATTCAGCGGCTCTGGTGGCTGAACGTCATAGTGTCCATAGATCAGCACCGTAGGCGCCCCCTCGGCACCACGCCACTCGGCCACCACGACTGGATGTCCCTTGGTCGGGTAAACTTTGGACTTAAGCCCGATCTTTTCCATCGACTTGCTCAGCCAATCAGCTGCGCGGGCGGTTTCCG
The DNA here is from genome assembly GCA_036676795.1 of Gemmatimonadota bacterium. Lineage (GTDB taxonomy): Bacteria > Gemmatimonadota > Gemmatimonadetes > Gemmatimonadales > Gemmatimonadaceae > UBA4720. The sequence goes on along the minus strand of JAKFCC010000053.1, from coordinate 13,988 downwards.
CATTGTGATCCGACTTCGCGCTGACGCTCGCGATTCGAAGGAACTCGAAAAGCTCCTGCTCCATGCGTGCGTCGTTCTTGTCGAAGAATGCGTCGAGTGACTGGTCTGTATTGGTCATGTTATTCGGATTGTCTAGATCATCGTGAAGGTGCATCCAGCATGGCGCGTCACCCATGCCTAGCGGACAAGTACTCTTGCTGCGTTCATGCCGGCCCACGTCGCCAGAAGGCAGAGTGTCACTGTCAGCACCACATATATAGTAGCGCGCTCCATCTCGCCCCCCAGCATGAGCCCGATGGTTTCAGAGCTGAATGTCGAGAAGGTCGTGAATCCGCCGCAGAAGCCGACAATAAGAAATGATCTGGCTTCCGGATGAGCTTGGGTGTTCAGGAACCGCTGCATCAATATCCCGACCAGCAGACAGCCTATGACATTTACCGCCATCGTGCCGACGGGGAATCCTCTCGTTGAAAACCTTTGTACTGCACCCCCGGCCAGGTAGCGCATCACACTGCCAAGCGCGCCGCCGAGGGCGATCCAGAGTAGGGTCATATTTAGGGAATTTAACTGCAACATAAGAACTACAGGCCGGGAGCAGCACGCCGCCCGCTCGTAGCTTGGGGCGAGCCTGGAGCTACGCGCCAGCCCCAGGCCGCGAGCTGCAAGCCAGCTGCTCCCAGCTTGCAGTTCTTAAGTGGCATTTCCCCACCCAGCCCGCGAGTAAATTCCACTTAATGCCAAACCGTCTTTCCAGAGCGACAAGCCCGTACCTCCTCCAGCATGCGGACAATCCCGTGGACTGGTACGAATGGGGCCCGGAGGCTCTCGAGCGCGCGAAGGCGGAAGACAAGCCGATCCTTCTCAGCATCGGGTATTCCGCATGCCACTGGTGCCATGTGATGGCGCACGAGTCGTTCGAGGACGAGACGACTGCGCAGGTGATGAATGAAAACTTCATCAACATCAAGGTGGACCGCGAAGAGCGCCCCGACATCGACGCCATTTACATGCAGGCGGTTCAGGCGATGACGGGTCACGGAGGCTGGCCCATGACGGTGTTTCTCACGCCTGAAGGCGAGCCCTTTTACGGTGGGACATACTATCCGCCCGAGGATCGGCACGGCATGCCCTCATTTCGGAAGATCCTGGGCGGAGTGTCGGATGCCTACATCAACAAGCGCGAAGGGGTTGAGTCTACCGCGGCACAGCTGCGCGAGATCTACAAATCGTCCATTGTGTCGGCGCGCAGTGCGGGTGTGCTGGATGCCCATGTCCTGGATCTCGCGTATCGAACACTCGCGCAGCAGTACGACATAAGGAATGGCGGGTTCGGCGGCGCGCCAAAATTCCCCGCGACAATGTCCATGGATTTCCTGCTGCGGTACTGGAAGCGCACGGACACTCCCTACGCGCTCGAGATGGCGCTGGAGACCTTCCGGAAGATGGCGCGCGGAGGGATTTACGATCAGATCGGCGGCGGTTTCGCGCGTTACGCGGTGGACAATGTCTGGCTGGTGCCGCACTTCGAGAAGATGCTGTACGACAACGCGCTCCTCGTTCGCTTTGGCGCCCATCTCTGGCAGGCAACCCATGACCAGGAGGTAGAGCGCGTCACGAAGGAGACACTCACCTGGGTGAGAAGCGAGATGACTTCCCCCGAGGGTGGTTTCTACTCATCGCTCGATGCCGACAGCGAAGGCCATGAGGGAAAGTTCTACGTCTGGTCGGCTGCGGAAATCGATGCGCTGCTGGGTGAGGATGCCACTGCGGTAAAAGCATACTTTGGCGTGTCCCCCGCCGGGAATTTCGAGGGGAGCAACATCCTGCATCGCCCCTTCCCTGTCGAAGCTGCGGCATCGAGGCTTGGGATGAGCCCTGAAGACGTCATGGCCGCGGTGGAGCGTTCGCGGTCCATACTATATGATGCGCGCGTGAAGCGTGTATGGCCCGGCAGGGACGACAAGATTCTCGCCGGCTGGAATGGATTGATGCTGCGCGGAGTCGCCACTGCCGCGCGCGCATTTCAATCGCCGGAATTCACTGCCCTTGCGGTGAAAAACGCCGAGTTCCTTGCACGCGAGATGGTGCGTGGCAACCGGGTGATGCGCTCCCACAAGGATGGCGTCACGTCGATTCCGGGTTATCTCGAGGACTACGCGGCAGTCGCACTCGGTTTCATTGCCGTTTACGAACTCACCTTCGACGAAAAGTGGGTGGATCACGCCAGGGAAATCACTGAAGCGATGATCACATGGTTCTGGGACGAGGACATCGGCGGCTTCTTCGACACCGCGGCCGACGCCGAGAAGCTCATTACCCGCCCGCGCGATCTCACCGACAACGCCATGCCATCGGGCAATTCGCTCGCCCTGGATCTGTTGCTGACGCTCAGCGAATTGCTGCACGACCCTGACCTTAGACGGCGGGCTGTATTCGCGCTCGAATCGCTCGGGCCCGCAATGATGAAATATCCAACGGCGTTCGGCCACGCGCTCGGAGCGGCCGACATGAGTATCAATGGGGCGATCGAGCTTGCACTGCTCGGCGACCTGGAGGAGCGGGATTTCAGATCTCTCGCCGCGGTCGCGGCGGGAAAGTATCTGCCTTCCCTGGTATTGGCCGGCGGCGCTCCTGGCGTGCGTACAGAGATTGCACTCCTGCACGAGCGCTCCATGAAAAACCGGGAGGCCACGGCGTACGTGTGCAAAGGTTATGTATGCGAAACACCTACGACTGACCCTTCGGAGCTGGCGGACCAACTCGACAAAGCCCCGCGCACACCTGCACCTTTAGGGTGATGTAATCTCGCAGAACACAATGCAGGAGGGTGGAATGATCGACAGCAGCAGCAGGATAGCGCAGGCATATGGCTATATCGTCTGCCTGATAGCGGTAGTAGTCGCGCTTATTTCACTGGCCGGTATCGTCGGTGGGGTTTTCGACTATGCCGATCCTGTACACAGCGACAAGTATGGCCGCTCTGGAATGTCCGTTACTTCATTCAGTGCATACAAGAGAGAGTACTACGCGCGCCAGCCGGCCTCTGCACGCCCCGGCCCGGATGCTGTTGCGCGACCCGTTGTTGACAGCATTCCCGAGGAAGCCCTTCGGCGCATGTACCAGGAAGAGCGCGCGGATCACATCGAGAACACCAGGTTTCGCGCCCTCAGGAGCCTCGTTGGCGCCGTACTTCTCATGATTGCGTCGCTTGTTCTTTTCTCCGTTCACTGGAAATGGCTGCGACGGCAGTCCCAGCGAACAGCGTAGGCGGTACGGGAGAGAAGCCATCGTTCACCCGCGGACTCTTCGCGGGTGCGGTGCACGACTCGCTCCTCTTCCCATTTCCTCCTCCGCTGGATGAACGTAATCCGGAAGAGGCAGCGGTCGTGCGCACGCTTATTCGCAAGCTGCGCGAGATGGACGCCGATCTCCTCGATCCTGCAAAGTACGATGAAGAGGAGACGATCCCCGAAGAGGTAATTCGTGCCTTTGCCGAAGCGGGACTGCTCTCTCTTACGATTCCGAAGAAGTACGGAGGCCTGGAACTGTCGGCGACCGCATACGCCAGAGTGTTCCATGAGATCTCCTCAATCGACGGATCGCTCGGCGTGCTCGTCGGAGTCCACTGCGGACTCGGCGCGAAGGCGATCGTGCTTTTTGGAAGCGATGCGCAGAAAGAGAGATTCCTGCCAGCCCTCGCGAAGGGTGAGTATCTCGCAGCCTATGCCCTGACTGAGCCCGAGACGGGATCGGACGCACAGAACATCGTCAGCACTGCCAGGCTTGCAGCCGACGGATCGTGGATCCTTAATGGCAGAAAGATCTGGATCGGCAATGGACACCGTGCCGGCGTGATCGCGACATTCGCGCAGACTGCAGTACAGCGCAAGAATGAGACGAAGCAGCGACCCACGGCATTCCTCGTTACGCCCGACCTGCCCGGCTTTTCAGTCGGTGGAACTGTTCGCAAGCTGGGAGTTCGCGGTTCGACGCAAGCCGAGCTGATCTACAAGGATCTTCGTGTTCCCGCAGAGAATGTGCTCGGCACCGTCGGCAAGGGATTTTCCGTGGCAGTTCACGTTCTGAACGGCGGACGCCTCACTCTCGTGGCGGGATGCACCGGTGCTGCCAAGCGAACCCTTGCCGAGATGGCAACGTACTCGGAGCAGCGCGTTCAGTTCGGCCATCCGCTCGCGCATTTCGAGATCACTCAGAGAAAGCTTTCCACGCTCGCCTCAGAGACCTACGCGGCCGATGCCATGCTCGGCATCCTGGCATCGCTCGTGGACAACGCAGAAACGGACTTCTCACTGGAGACGGCATGTGCAAAGGTTTTCGTGAGCGATCTGATCTGGCGTGCGTGTGACGAGATGGTTCAGGTTGCGGGCGGACGCGGCTTCGTTAAGCCATACCCCTACGAGAGGATGCTTCGCGACTCCCGCATCAATCGCATCTTTGAAGGAGCCAACGAGATTCTAAGGCTTTTCATTGCACTGAACGGAGTACAGGGTCCGGCCGAATCCCTGAAGGAGATTGGCTCCGCCCTGCGCAGGCCGCTCAAGAATCTCGGCTTGCTCAGCGGCTACGCCGCTTCCCGACTGAGAAGCATCGTGGGTGCGACTGGTACTGTCGATGTCGAGATCGATCCACGCATCGGCAAGCACAAGGAGTATTTCGAGAAGCACGTTCGCGAGATGAGGGCCGCCACCGACCGGGCGATCATGCGGCACCGCAAGCAGATTGTGGATCGACAGCTCGTGCTGGAACGACTCGCGAACATGGCGATCGAGCTGTTTGCGACTGCATCAGTAATTTCACGCACCCAGTCGATCATAGAACGCGGTGCTGCCGCCGAGGCCGATGATGCCATCCAGCTCTGCGGACTCTTTTGCGTGGATTCGGGCCGGCGGTTCCGGGATGCGCGGAACTCGCTGGACTCGTCGGAGGATGCGGTGGACGATGCTCGGCGTAATGTTGCGAAAGTTGTGAGGGAGGGCGGAGGGTACGTGGTTGCCGGTGCGCTGCTGGAACGAAGTGAGAGCTGATAGCTGGCAGCGTTGAGCTATTAGCATCCAGCTCGTTGTTGATGTAAGGGAGAGCAACACCGAGCTTGAAGCTGATAGCTCGACGCTACCAGCTGATAGCACTCCTCTCCGGAAGTTGGTTTAGTCCTGCTTGGGCGCTGTGTTCGTTCCGGTCGTTACCGACGTAACCGCCGTATCCACCGTCTTCAGGACCTGCGTGAGGATTTTTGGATTCCGATCCAGTGTCTGCACCACGCGATTTACTATCCGTGCGACATTGTCGAGATCCACGTACAGGTACACCTCACCCAGTACTCCGACGATTCCAAGCTGAACTTCCTTGATCCCGACATCGACTCCTGCAGTGACCTGAACCAGGTTCATCGCGTTGGCGTCCAGCGCAACGTGGGCGCGTACATCCTTTACAGTAAGCCCGATTGAGTCGACTGCGAGTTCCGGAACCTCGAGAATCACGTCGCGATTGGGCGTAAGCGTCGTGCTCGGTGAGTACTGCCGCGGCTGAGTTCCCGTCGTCTGCGCCCCGGCCGGCGTACCGAACAGGAGTCCTGCGGCGACAGCCACCGGGAGTGCGCGCGAAACTGAGTTGATGTTTTTCATGATTGCACCCTATCGGTTGGTTGCCGCTTGAACGATGCGCGAGCTGAGGAGTTTTCCTGCCTTGTCCAGCGTATACTCGATCACCGCCCCGGTCGCATCCCTGACACGTTTCACCGCCTGGCCTGCCGAGTTCGTCGTGTTGCTAATGACTGGAAGGCTGGTAATCGCACCGACCGTTTTTTGCGCAACCACCTTTCCAGCCGCATCCAGGGTTTTCTCGAGAATGGAGCCAGTCGCCTGATCAATAATCCGCTGTACTGATCCGCCGTCAGTTAGCTTGGTGACACCGAGCACCAGCTGGCCTACGAGTCCGCCTACTGAACCGACGGTGTTCTGCAGTGTGCCGCCGAGCTGGTCTACTATCTCCGGATGGTTGTCTACGAAGGTGAGCGTCTGGTCCACGATGTACACGACATCATCCAGATCGATGAGCAGCAGGGCCTGTGCGCGAACTCCTTCGATTGTAAGATCGACATTTCCAATAAGGACATCAGCGCCTGCCGACACATGCACGAGATTGGCAACCCTTGCGTCCAGGGCGAGCTTTGCGGTCAGGCTGTCGACCTTCAGGAACAGCCGGTTCACACAGAGATTCGGAATATCCAGCACGACATCATATTCCGGATACTGCTGTGAACGTGTTGTTCCGCCTGTAATTGGTGTTGCCGTTCCATTGGTAGCCTGACGCGTGCGGGCCAGGCTGTCCAGTCTTACCGTTCTATTGAATGCCCGCAGGCTGTCACGCGGCGTGCACTGCCATGGCTGGGTCGAGCGCTGGTTAGTAGTCGGGCGTTGCTGAGCGGTGAGCTGGGCCGGTATCACGCCGGCCAACACCACTGCTACCGATAGTAATTTCGCGGCACGGTGCATAGGATATTTCCCCAATCGAGTTCACCGAGCAGTCCTCGGCCGAAAATCGCATTTCGCAAGGCACGTACCGCGTCGGGTCATGCCCGGCCAGGGCACAGAAGTTGAACCTCCGTGTTTGCTCTCTTCAAAAGGCAATGCGACTTCTCTCGAAGAAATTGTTGAGCGCTGTCCTGACACTCGGAGCTCTGCCGCTTTTTCCGGAGGCCATGCATGGTCAGGCAGCTCAACCGTTGGTGCGCCTCGACAATAGTGGGTGTCCCGCGGCCGCAACTGCCGCATTCAGTACCGCTGTTCCCGATTCGCTGAGTGCACGAGTGGGATCGCGGCTGGATGAATCGGCGGACATCATTCTGCTCGCATCCGTCCAGGCCGACCAGATTCGCTTCGCGTCGAAGCCAGATATTCGACTGCGTCTCTGCTGGGGCGGGGACTCGCTCCGCGTAATCGAACGAACGAACCTGCCATCGCCCGTAGTGGCGGGAACTACCTACAGGAATGTCTTCATCAATCTCGAGATACTCGGACATGCAAATGCTTCGTGCATCCTGGCGAGGACTGCGGGGGTATCGTGCGCCGGCCTGAACCTTGGCATCAAACGTTAGCAGCTTGGAGCTAACAGCGTTGAGCTATTGGCTTCCAGCTCGTTGTTGATGTAAGGGAGAGCAACATCGAGCTTGAAGCTGATAGCTCGACGCTACCAGCTGATAGCTCTCAATTACTCGAAGTCGAGGGCCAGGTCGAGTGCGGGCGCGGAATGCGTGAGGGCGCCGACCGAAATCCAGTCAACACCGGTTTCCGCGATTGCGCGCACGGTTTCGAGATTCACCCCGCCCGATGCCTCCAGAATGGCGCGGCCGCTGACAAGCAGCACGGCTTCACGAATGAGCGCGGGCGGCATGTTGTCCAGCATGATGATGTCCGCGCCGGCGTTCATTGCGCGCACCACCTGCTCGAGAGTGTCGCATTCCACTTCGACCTTGGTTCCGGGCCTCGCGATTTCCCTCGCCCGTCGTATGCCGCCGGCAATGTCTCCGTCGATCGCCGCAATGTGATTGTCCTTCATCAGGACCGCAGCCGCGAGATCCATCCGGTGATTCAGGCCACCGCCGGCGCGGACTGCGTACTTCTCCAGCTTTCGCCAGAGCGGTGTGGTTTTCCTGGTATCCAGGATTCGTGCACCGGTTCCCTTCACGGCTTCGACATACTTTGCCGTCAGGGTGGCAACTCCCGAAAGTCGCTGCATGAAATTGAGCGCAACCCGTTCAGCACTGAGCAGTCCGCGCGCATGGCCGGACAGGTACATGAGGAGCGTGCTTCCCGGTACGGCGCTCCCGTCGCCATGGTCGATGCGAATTGTCACACTGGGGTCCAGCAGGCGAAATGCTTCCGCCGCCAGCGGAATTCCGGCAATGACACCGGGCTGGCGGGCCACGAGGCAGCATCGAGCCCGACGATCCGACACCACCGTTGCGATGGTCGTTACGTCGTGCATCGTGTCGTCTTCTTCCAGCGCCGCCTTCACGAGCTGTTTCGTTTCAGCGCGGGTCAGTGGGAAGTGGAGCCCCTCTTCACCCCAGAATCCCCAGCCAGTATTCCTGCTGACTTCGCCGCGCCGCTCGTTCATTCGCCGGGATCGACCGTCGTTCCAGGACTCGGCGAAAGCGGGACCTGTCCGCCAATCTCAACCATTCTGTCGATTGCTGTCTTCGCTCTAGCAGCAATCGCAGGATCAACGGTGATGCGATGCTCCATGTTCTCGAGCGCGTTCAGGACTTTCGGCAGTGTGGTCACCTTCATGTAGGCACACACGGCGCCCCTGCTGGCGGGGAAAAATCGCTTGGTGGGATTCTCGCGCCGGAGCCTGTGCAGAATCCCGACCTCGGTCGCTACTATATACTCGTCCGCTCCGGAGATCTTCGGCCGGTTGATCATTCCCTCGGTCGACAGAATCTGCACTCCTTCCGGATCCACGGCACCAGCTGACACTGCCTCGACCACACTGGTTGCGCATCCACACTCGGGGTGAATCAGGAATTCCGCACCGGGATGCGCAGCACGCTGAAGATTGATGTGTTCGGGATCGATGCCAGCGTGAACATGACACTCGCCCATCCACACATGCATGTTTTGCCTTCCCGTTACACGGCGCACGTGCGCGCCGAGGAACATGTCCGGGAGGAAAAGAATATCCTGCTCGGGGGGAATCGAGTTTACGATCTCTACCGCGTTGCCCGACGTGCAGCAGTAGTCGCTCTCTGCCTTCACCTCGGCGGTCGTGTTTACATAGGAGACGACAACGGCACCGGGATGCTCGGATTTCCACTCTCGCAGCTGTTCCGCATCGATCGCCGCGGCCAGTGAACATCCAGCAGCTAGATCGGGAAGCAGTACTGTTTTTTGTGGAGAGAGAATCGCAGCGGTTTCGGCCATGAAATGGACGCCGCAGAATACGATTACCTCGGCATGTGTCTTCGCTGCCTGACGGCTCAGCCCGAGCGAATCGCCCACGAAGTCGGCGACATCCTGCACTTCGGATCGCTCGTAATTGTGCGCGAGGATGACGGCGTTGCGCTCCTTTGCGAGTGCCTTGATCCGTTCCTGAAGATCCGCAGTGCCGGCCGGCTGGTGTTCCAGCGATTCGAGAACAGTTTCCACGTTGTAAGGTTAATCGTTTGGGATAGGTAGAAAAACCCACTTAAGAACTACAAGCCAGGAGCAGCACGCCAGGTGCCTGCAGCTTTGGGCCCGCCCCAAACTGCTAGCTGCCAGCTAGCTGCTCCCAGCTTGTAGTTCTTAAGTTGTAGTTGTAGTTCACCACTCTATATGCTTCCGCCACTTCCCCCTCGTGCGCGGAAAGTCGCTCCTGTAGTGCCCCCCGCGCGATTCCTTCCGCATCAGTGAAGAATCAGCAATCAAACTCGCCGTCTGAACCATGTTCAGCTCTTCCGTAGCGCCTTCCGGCAGTCGCTGCTCGATGTCGTCCAGGAGAGCTATGGCTTTTCGAAGGCCCTTTGCGGTCCTGTCGATTCCGGCGTACTCCCACATGATCCGCCTTATTTCGTCGGCGGCTACCTGGGCAGCCCCGCGGTCCTTCAGCTTCGGTGCCGTCCACGCTGTCTTACGCGGGACCCTCGCGAGCTTGTCGATCTTGATCATGTCGCGGGCGACCCGCTCCGCGAATACCAGTCCTTCCAGCAGTGAGTTCGATGCAAGGCGGTTGGCGCCGTGCACACCCGTCCTGGAAACTTCGCCGCACGCGTACATCCGCCTGATGCTCGAGCAGCCTGCGAGATCGGTCACGATCCCGCCCATCATGTAATGTGCGGCCGGAGTAACCGGCATCAGGTCCTTTCCTGGGTCGATTCCCCGGGCCCGGCAGATGGCAAAGATTCCGGGAAATCTTTTCTCGAATGATTTGCCGAGTTTTCGCGCGTCGAGCCAGACTGTGCGGTCCCCCAAACGCTCGCGAAAAATCGCGCGGGCCACCACATCACGCGGGGCAAGCTCTGCCAGCTTGTGTTTCCTGGTCATGAAACGCACGCCTTCTTCGTTCAATAGTACAGCACCTTCGCCGCGCACTGCCTCCGATATCAGCATCAGCGGGTTTTCAGGAGTGTCCAGCGCCGTTGGGTGGAACTGGACGAACTCCATGTCTGCGAGCTTTGCCCCCGCCCGGTGTGCGATTGCGAAGCCGTCCCCGGTCGCAACTTCGGGATTGGTTGTGTACTTGTAGACCTGACCGCATCCGCCTGTAGCCAGAACCGTCGCGTCGGCAATTATCTCGACCGGCTTTCCGGCTATCGTGGCCCTGACCCCTACGCATTCCCCGTTTGATATCACGACATCCAGCACACGCGTCTTCTCCAGAACACGGATGCGTTTGGATTCCCGAACCCGGGCTATCAGGGTTCGGGCCACTTCGGCCCCGGTCTGATCCCCATGTGCGTGCACTATCCGGCGGCGGGAGTGCGCGGCCTCTCTTCCCAGCATGAAGTTGCCGCCCGGATCGAGATCGAATGCAGCGCCGGCAGTCTGGAGCTCACGCACCCTGGCCGGCCCCTCTTCCACCAGAACCTCGACCGCCTGCGCGTCACACAGGGCGCCGCCCGCTGCGAGGGTGTCCTTTCTATGAAGTTCGGGTGAATCTCCGGCACCTAGGGCAGCGGCTATCCCTCCCTGCGCATAGGCAGTCGCGCTGTCGAAAAGGGACCTTTTGGTCAAAACCAGGACCTCGCCATTGGTGGAAGCGCGCCAGGCAGTGTGCAATCCGGCCACCCCACTTCCGACAACTAGAAATCGCGTGCGAATCCGGTCAGCCATACCGGGAAATCAATGTGAGTGGAACCCCCATCGAAAGGGGCAGGAACTGCTTGCCAGACAAGGGTTTCTGGACGATTCTTTGTCCGCATGCGTAAACTGCTGATCGTGGTCGCCATCCTGCTGGTGGCCCACATAGCCCTTTTATTCGCCGGACCCAAGGGTCTCATTGGCGATAGCTCGTCCGGATTGTCGGTCGGAGTCGTGTTCGACGTCGGTGGACGAGGCGACAAATCGTTCAACGACGGCGCATATGCCGGTGCCGACAGCGCGGTCAAATTCCTCAAACCACTGGTTCGTTACATCGAACCTGGTGAAGGCGCCGATCGCGAAGCTGCAATGCGATTGCTCGCAGCCGAGAAGATGGATCTGATCCTTGGTGTCGGTTTCATTTTCACCGACGACATCAATACGCTCGCAAAGGAATATCCGAACACATCTTTTGCGGGTGTGGACTACGCAGTCTCATCTGACGCAAATGGAAACCCGATCCTCCCGCCGCCCAACGTTGCGGCCCTGAAGTTTCGAGAGGAGGAAGGATCGTTCCTCGTTGGTGCGATCGCCGCGATGGTGACCAAAACCAAGAAGCTCGGCTTCCTTGGCGGAATGGACATCCCGCTGATACACAAATTCGAAGCGGGGTACCGCGCAGGCGTGAAGGCGGTTTGTGCTGACTGCGAAATACTGTCCGCCTATGCCGGCGTGACACCGGCCGCATTTGCAAATCCCGGAAAGGGGAAAGAGATCGCGCTGAGCCAGTACGACAAGGGCGCGGACATCATCTATCACGTTTCGGGCGCGACAGGCCAGGGACTGTTTGAAGCGGCGCGTCAGAGAAAGAAGCTCGCCATTGGAGTGGATGCGGACCAGTACGCCGAAGCTCCCGGATTTGTTCTCACATCCATGCTCAAGGGAATCAACACAGCGACATACGACGTGATCGCGCGGAAGAAGGCGGGAACCTTTACAGGCGGCATCTACTCCTACGGACTCAAGGAGAATGGGGTCGGCTACGTTTACGACGACAACAACAAGGCAATGATTCCCGATTCCGTCCGCGCCCGGGTCGAAGAGCTGCGGCAGGACATCATCGCCGGAAAGATCAAGGTGCCCTCACAGAGATGAACGCAATCCATATCGAAGGCGTCTCGAAATTCTTCGGGCCAATTCGCGCCAACCACAATGCCTCGCTGGATGTAGAGGCTGGGGAGATCCACGCGCTGGTCGGAGAAAATGGCGCCGGCAAATCCACGCTGATGCGGATTCTGGCGGGCCTGATGCATCCTGACTCCGGCAAGATCGAAGTGAACGGCGCCGACGCAACGGGATGGAGCACTGCGGACGCCATCAGGGCCGGCATCGGAATGGTGCATCAGCATTTCATGCTGGTCCCGACACTCACGGTGACGGAAAACATCGTGCTCGGACTCGAGCCCACCAGGAACGGAGTGATCGACTACGCAGGCGCGGCCCGCAGCGTCGAAGCGCTGTCCCGTGAAACAGGGCTGGTCATTGACCCGCACAAGAAGGTGTCCGATCTCTCTGTCGGAGAGGCACAGCGTGTGGAAATACTCAAGACGCTGTACCGCGGTGCAAAGATTCTGATCCTGGACGAACCCACAGCAGTGCTCTCGCCACCCGAAGTCGTGGAGCTGTGGACTGTGCTGCGAAAGCTGCGCGAGAAGGGCGGAACGGTTGTGATCATTACCCACCGCCTGGACGAGGTGATGGATATTTCCAACATGATCACCGTCATGCGCGCCGGCACGACCGTCGAAAGAATACGCACTGCCGACACCTCTCCTTCGCAAATCGCACGCGCAATGGTGGGTCGGGAGGTGGCGCTATCGGCGCACAGGCGCACTGTCCGTCCGTCGAATGCCGGCGCGACGATCCTGGAGGTGCGAGACCTCGTCGTAGGTGGTCATCGCAAGGCGCGCGAAGTCGACAGCCTCAGTTTTACGATCTCGGCCGGGGAAATTCTCGGCATTGCCGGTGTTGAAGGAAACGGGCAGACCGAGCTGATCGAAGCCCTCGCCGGGCTCCGCACCATCGAATCGGGCACGATCAGCATCAATGGCGTCGACGTTACCAGGAAAGCGGTTCATGAGCGGCGCGAAGCGGGACTGACACACATTCCTGAAGACCGTCACCGTCGCGGCCTGATCCTGGACTATTCGATAGCCGACAACCTCGTGCTCGGTGATCATGGCGAATACTCGCGAAATGGCATCCTGGACTTCGGGCGCATTGGCACGCACGCGGACGGCAACGTCAGCAAGTACGACATCCGCCCGCCGCGGCACGAGCTGGCAGCGCGCGCTCTCTCCGGCGGAAACCAGCAGAAGATCGTCATAGCCCGCGAGATGGGCCGAGATTTCTCCGTGCTCCTCGCCTCTCAGCCGACACGCGGCGTGGACGTTGGAGCGATCGAGTTCATTCACGAGCGTCTCCTCGAGGCCCGCTCCCAGGGCAAGGCCGTCCTGCTCGTGTCAGCCGAGCTCAATGAAGTTCTCGCTCTTGCCGACCGGGTTGCGGTGATGTTCCGCGGCAGGTTCGCGACTGTTCTCCCAATTGCCGAAGCCAATGAGGAAGTGCTGGGTGAATACATGGTTGGATCGAAATCAGCGAGTGCCGCATGAACACAACACGTGAGCGCATAGAGGAAGCAGTCCTGCCGTCGATTGTTGCTCTGCTCATTGCACTCGTCTGCGGCGACATCCTGATCCTGATATTCGGCCAGCAGCCGGCCGCTGTCTACCGCCTGCTGATCGAAGGCACGTGGGGTAACCCGTACGGATTTGCACAGGTTCTGTACAAGACCACGACGCTGACCTTCACCGGACTCGCAGTCGCTTACGCATTGCGCGCCGGACTCTTCAACATTGGTGCGGAATCCCAGCTGGCTGCAGGTGGATTCGCGGCCGCTCTCGTAGGCCTCTATCTCCCCAGCGGTCTCTCCGTATTCGTCGCTGCTCCACTCTGCATACTCGCAGCGGGAATCGCCGGAGGGCTTGTTGGATTCGTGCCCGGAATCCTGCGAACCCGTTTCGGTGCGCACGAAGTGATCGTGACGATCATGCTCAACTTCATAGTGCTGGCGTTCCTGAACTGGATCGTGGCGTCCAGGCTGCACGTGCCTGAAACGCTGCATACGGC
>JAKFCC010000052.1:0-1775 GCA_036676795.1 Gemmatimonadota bacterium | reverse complement strand
ACGGGTTCGGGCGCAGCGAGAGCGGACGGATCTCGTTCTCGTACTTGTACTCGATCCAGGTGTCGATCAGGTCCTGGGTGAAGACGCCGCCGGCCTGGAGGAACTCGTTGTCCTCGGCCAGGGCATCCAGGGCCTCTTCGAGCGTGCCCGGAGCCTTGGGGATGTCCTTGGCTTCCTCGGCGGGGAGCTCGTAGAGGTCCTTGTCGATCGGGGCCGGCGGTTCGATGCGGTTGCGGATGCCGTCAATGCCGGCCATCAGCTGGGCAGCAAAGGCCAGGTACGGGTTGGAGGAGGGGTCCGGCGCGCGGAACTCGATGCGCTTGGCCTTCGGGTTGGAGCCCGTGATCGGGATACGGATACCGGCGGAGCGGTTGCCCTGCGAGTAAACCATGTTGACCGGAGCCTCGAAGCCCTTGACCAGGCGGCGGTAGGAGTTCACCGTCGGGTTGGTGAAGGCCAGCACGGCGGAGGAGTGCTTCAGCAGCCCGCCGATGTACCAGCGGGCCATGTCGGACAGTCCGGCGTAGCCCTTTTCGTCGTAGAACAGCGGCTCGCCATTGGTCCACAGCGACTGGTGGCAGTGCATGCCCGAACCGTTGTCACCGAAGACCGGCTTCGGCATAAAGGTGACGGACTTGCCCCAGGCGTCGGCCGTGTTCTTGACGACGTACTTGAACTTCTGCAGGTCATCAGCCGCGTGGGTCAGCGTGGTGAACTTGTAGTTGATCTCAGCCTGGCCGGCGGAACCGACCTCGTGGTGGCTGCGCTCAACCTCAAGGCCGGCTTCGTCCAGGGCGACGCACATGGCGTCGCGGAGGTCGGCCTGCTTGTCGGTGGGGGAGACCGGGAAGTAGCCGCCCTTGATCGGGGTCTTGTAGCCGAGGTTTCCGCCCTCTTCTTCGCGACCGGTGTTCCAGTGTGCTTCCTCGGAATCGATCTTGTAGAAGCTGCCCTGCGGGGAGGACTGGTACTGCACGTTGTCGAAGACGAAGAACTCGGCCTCGGGTGCAAAGAATGCGGTGTCGGCGATGCCGGTGGAAGCCAGGTAGGCCTCGGCCTTCTCGGCTACGCCGCGCGGGTCGCGGTGGTACGGGTCACCGGTGCGCGGGTTCACGATCGAGAAGTTCAGCGCGAGGGTCTTCTCCATGCGGAACGTGTCGAGGAACGCCGTCGTCACGTCCGGGATGAGCTGCATGTCCGACTCGGCGATGCCCTGGAAGCCCCGGATCGAAGATCCGTCGAAGAGCTGGCCGTTGACGAAGAAGTCCGCGTCAACGCTCTTGGCCGGCACATTGAAGTGCTGCTGCACGCCAGGGAGATCGGTGAAGCGAATATCGACGAACTTAACGTCTTCGTCTTTGATGAACTTGAGGACTTCGTCCGCAGTCTTGAACATCTATGCTCCTTATGCATGTGAAAGATCTGGCCGTCAGGCCGTGTGGTCCAGCGCAATCCGACAGCGGGGAAAACACAAAAGTGTCCCCGCTCCTATGCCGCTAGCAACTGTTACCACCCTAAGGACACGGGATTTCCCCGCGGTGTCCGCTTTGTTTCCGGCAGGTTACAGAATGCCCTGACAGGTAAACGGTAGTCGCTGTCCACAACGTGGCCTATCCGTGACCAGAGTGTGGCCCCTGAATGTCCACACTGTGAACAGCGCGGGGAGGCATCCATTGCCGATAGTCTTGGAGGGTGGTTGATCGTAAAGACATAGGTTCATGGCTCACCGGGCCGGACACGTCCGGTATTTCGAAGTACCCGGGGGAGCGGCTGGG
>JAKFCC010000051.1:0-4742 GCA_036676795.1 Gemmatimonadota bacterium | reverse complement strand
ACCATTCCGAGCTTCCTTCCGGTCTGAAGGACGGAGTTGATCTGGAACACCTTGGATTCGCGAATGAGGTTCGACACCGCGGGCGTGCTCAACAGGATCTCACGCGCTGCTATGCGGCCGCCGCCGATTTTCTTCAGGAGTGTCTGGGAGATGACACCCTTTAGTGAATCCGCGAGCATCACTCGGATCTGCTCCTGCCTGTCGGCTGGGAACTGGTCGATGATCCGGTCTACAGTGCTCGCTGCAGTGGTCGTGTGCAGTGTGCCGAATACGAGGTGGCCGGTTTCGGCTGTTTCGATTGCGATGGCCACCGTTTCCAGGTCACGAAGCTCGCCGACAAGCACAACGTCGGGATCTTCTCTCAGTGCAGCGCGCAGTGCGCTCCGGAAGCTGTTTGTGTGCACGCCCACCTGGCGCTGGGTGATGATGCATTTCTTGCTGGGGTGTACGAACTCGATCGGGTCCTCGATGGTGATGACATGTTCCGTGCGGGCACGGTTCACCAAATCGATCATTGCGCAGAGCGTCGTGGACTTTCCCGAGCCTGTGGGTCCGGTGACCAGTACGAGACCCTTGCTCAGGAAACAGAGCTTCTGCACTTCAGGAGTGATTCCCATCTCTTCCACCGTGACCACCTGCGCAGGGATCACGCGAAACACAGCGGCCGCGCCCTTGCGCTCGCGCATTGCATTTACGCGGAAGCGCGCCAGCCCGGGAATCTCATATGCGAAATCGGTGTCGTTGGAATCGGTAAACTCGCCGCGATTCCGCTCGGGCATGATCGAGAGAATCATGTCCTCCAGTTCGGCATTTTCAATCGGCGATCCTTCCATGCGTACGATCTCACCGTGAATTCGCAGGATCGGCGGCTCGCCACACCGCAGGTGCAGGTCGGAGCCGTTCCTGGTAACCAGCATATGGAGGAGTTTGTCCAGGCTGCCCCGGGGATTCACCGCGCCGGGAACAGGAATCACAGTCGTTTCAGCTATTTCAGGATCGGGCATTTCGGTCAGTCCCGGGGACGCACGGATTCTACCATCTCGCGATTGATCGAGATACATCTCCCGTCGCTCGAGATGGTGAGAAAGCGGTCACTGTGAAAGTTCAGGAAGTCGATGATGCGTGAGTGGCGCACCGGAGCTTCGATGAGCATGGTCCCCGTGTGCGTGGTCCCGTTTATCATCCGCACTTCCAGGGAAACCGAGCGTGCAAATGCGGCGCGCTCACTGTCGGAAAACTCTTCCACAGGCCAGCTCACGTCCGCCAGCCGCGACAGGGCGAGGATCCTCGTTTCGCCATTCTCGAGCAGCAGTGGGAAGAACGGGTCGCCGCTGTTGAACACATCGAACGGTGTTTCGGGACCGGGATGTCCGACTGCGGAAGTATTCAGGAATATCTCGCCCTTCAGCGATTCACCGCTCATCGTATTCACGGTTACGCGAAAACGTCTCTTCTCTATTCTATATCCGGTCATCGCTCTTGGCAGTCGTTCGGTAACAGGACGAACAGAAAAGCGGTCTGTCACCTTGAATATTTAGTCTACCATGAATTCGCCCCAAACGCATGGCTCGAGGCTCCGGAAACGACTTGGGGGAAGTGCACCCACCGTACGGTTAGTGCACTCCCCCCAATTGCTCTCGGGCCCTGCACAGGAACTACTGTACGACGAACTCCTTGGAGCCCGATGGAACTCCGTCGAGACTGATATCCACCCGATACTTGCCCTTCGGCCAGCCCGTGGGCTTGGTGATGTGGAATTCGGTCACCGCATCTCCAGTTGGTGCGATGGATTCGGTGCTCTCGCTTACGAGCTGAGTGTCGTTGTAGGTCCACTTTGCGACCAGCTTGGAAGCCGGCGACGATCCTTCAGTCTTGACCACGACATAAATGGTGTCGTTCACGCCGAACGAATCCAGTCCGTTCATTACGGTCTTGTCGGTACTCAGGGCTTTTCCGGTTTCAATCTCGGAAACCTTGATGGCCGCTGGCGCCGCTGGTGCGGGAACGGGAATATCGTTCGCTGCCGGTTCGTCCTTCTTGCCGCAGGCGCTCAGGCTAACGGTAACGAGCAGCGCTGCCGGTATGACGAACCGGCTCGATCTGGAAATGTTCACTAGTTCTCCTGTGCGGGTATGGTGAGTTCGAGTCCCGGGTGAATGAGGTCGGGATTTGGGATCTTGGCGCTGTTGGCAGCGTGGATGATCTTCCACTTGCCGCCATCGCCGTAGAACTGCTTGGCGATCTTGCTGAGGCTGTCGCCGGATTTCACCGTGTAGCTGCTTCCGGCTGACGCGGTGGATGAGGATCCCTCCTTCACATCCGAGAAATCCGCCGAACCGGCACTCCGGGCGACGCCGCCCGTGCTGTCGGCTTTGACGTCGGAGAAATCACCTTCGGCCTTCTTGTCGAAAATTCCCATCTGTTGCTCCCTGTTGAGATGCCCTCTTGTCTGACTTGGAGAGCAGTAAGCATGCCCTCTTCGGTTCAGCGTGAGCGACAGACTTGGGGGAACTGCAACTTAAGAACTACAAGCCAGGGGCAGCACGCCGGGAGCTGGCAGCTCGGGGCTGGGCCCCAAGCCGCCGGCTGCTAGCTAGCTGCTCCCGGCTTGTAGTTCTTAAGTTGCAGTTACTATCTCCAGGCGTACCTTCAAGCATGACAAAACTCTTCGGTATGATCGCACTGGCCGCCTTTGTAGCCGGATGCTCGGCATTTCCTGTAAGGTCCAATCCGATCAGCGCCAATCCCAATGCGGACTCATCAGTTGTGCTTCGCGACATTACCTATCTCGCCTCCGATGCACTCGAGGGCCGGCTGACGGGAACTCCCGGGAACGATTCGGCTGCGGCGTACATCGCACGCAGGTACGCAGCGCTCAAGATGACCGCACCGCTTGCGGGACTGTACACCCAGCCATTTGACGCACGTCCTGCCTCTGATGTACACGCCGGAAGAACCACTCCGCGAAAAACGCAAAATGTCATGGCAATCCTGCGGGGATCGGACCCGGTGCTGCGCGATGAGTATGTAATAGTCGGCGCGCACTTCGATCACCTGGGCCGTATGCCGGATTTCTCGCTCGATCCTGAGGCAAAGGACGCAATCCGCAATGGCGCTGACGACAATGCATCAGGAACTGCGACGGTAATGGAGCTGGCGCGCCTGCTCAGCATGCATCCGCCAAAACGGTCCATCATCTTCGCGAACTTCAGTGGTGAGGAGTTTGGCTTGCTGGGTGCGGCCCACCTGGTCGATAACCTGCCCGTTCCGCGTGAGAAGGTGGTCGGCATGATCAACTTCGACATGGTAGGACGACTGAAGGACAACAAGCTGATCGTCTACGGTCGCGGCACGGCTACCGAGTTCAAGCCTATTGTGGACAGCGTAAATAACGCGCACCCCGCAGCCCGCTTCGCGATCAGCGGGAGCGACGACGGCTTCGGTTCGTCAGACCACAGCTCCTTCTATGGAAAGAACATCCCCGTTCTGCACTTCTTCACCGACATCCACAGCGACTATCACAAGGCGTCGGATGATGTCGAGAAAATCAACGTCGCCGGCATGACCAGGGTGATCGACTTTGCACGCGGTGTCATCGAGTCTGTCGCAAACCGCCCGTCGAGACTCACCTTCGTCCGCATGAACCCGCCGCAGCAGACAACGACTGCGCGTGCAGGCTCACAGGTCTACCTCGGCTCCGTTCCCGACATGGCCGCAGGAGATACACCTGGCCTCAAGCTGAGTGGCGTTCGACCGGGAAGCCCGGCCGATCTTGGCGGACTCAAGACGGGTGACATCATCATCGAGTTGGCTGGAAAGAAAGTGACGGATCTGTACTCGTATACCGATGCGCTCTACGCCAACAAGGTCGGAGACAAGATCAAGATCGTGTTCATGCGCGAAGGGCAGCGGATGGAAACTGAGGTCACTCTGGGAAAACGCGGGGGCTGACCCGCACGGAAAACGGAAACGGATCGCAACGGACAACGGAATACGGCCGTTGTCCGTTCTCCGTTAACCCGTGTCCGTTTTCAGTTTCCCTGGTCCAGTTGAGTCGTCTGGGTCGTATACTATATAGTATGGGCCCCTTCCCCCCTCTCCCGGATCAGCTGTAGTGAGTGAACTGCAGGAAACCCTCCGAAGAGCCTTCGCCGACAGCTACAATGTCGAAGAGGAACTCAGCGGGGGTGGGATGAGCAGGCTCTTTGTCGCGACAGACAAGGAGCTGGGCCGCAAAGTCGTAATCAAGATTTTGCCGCCGGAGCTCACCAGCAGCATGATGATCGCGCGGTTCAAGCGCGAGAGCGAAGTCACCGCCCGCCTGAACCACCCGCACATCCTGCCGATCATCAGTGCTGGAGTGCGCGAAGATCTTCTCTACTACATCATGCCCTTCATCGAGGGCGAATCACTCAGGCACCGACTCACCCGCGATACCGCGCTTCCAGTCGATGAGGCTGTCGGGATACTGCGCGAGGTTTCGTCGGCGCTCGCATACGCCCACAAGCAGGGCGTGGTGCACCGCGACATCAAGCCCGAGAACATCCTGCTCCAGGATGGCCATGCCGTGCTTGCCGACTTTGGCATCGCGGCAGCCTTTGCCACAGAAGGCACCGAGACACCGGGACAAAAGATCACCCGCACCGGCATGTCGCTTGGCACCGTTGGATACATGGCGCCGGAGCAGGCGATGGGTGACAAGAACGTGGATGGCCGCGCAGACATTTATGCGCTCGGCGTGG
>JAKFCC010000050.1:0-26148 GCA_036676795.1 Gemmatimonadota bacterium | reverse complement strand
CCAGGCTGGCCACCCTTGTACTCCATTGCGACGAGCTTCGGCTCCTGCGGCGTACCCTGCGCAACGGCCAGGAACGAACCCATTCCCTGCGACTGCATCTCGGCCCTGTCCAGAACCGTCAGGTCCATGTTGAACCTGTCAGCAATCTCCGTGGCAACGCCGGCCAGGTAGTCGGGCGTGCAGATGTTGCCCGGCATCATGCCGAGACGACGCGCGAGTGAATGTCCAGCTCCAATAGCCTCGCCATTTCGAATCGCCGAGTCGGCTGAAAGGTTGCTGGTGAGAACGATCGCTTCCTGCACCTCTGCACGTTTTTCGTTTTCGGGAACAGGAAGCTTTAGCTCCGAATAGCTCCAGGCAGCTGCGTTGATGCCAAGCACGACTGCCTCGATCTCGCGGCCGGAGATGTCCCCGCCGTAAAACGCAATTCTGGTTGCGCCGAGTTTGCGCGCCTGGCGCGTTCCCACTGATGCCGCCCGACGGAGCGCAACGGCCCGGTCTGGTGGAGCACCGGTCCCCACAAGCAGCACTCGTGTCCCTGCCGGGGTAGTGAGGTGAAGCTGCTCGTCGCGTGCCCCCCTGAACTCGCGCGTGTCCAGCGCACGCTGCAGTGAGCCGGCAAGCTGCGCGTCGAGTTCCTTGAGCGGCGTGTCCAGCACTGCGGAGTCGT
Organism: Gemmatimonadota bacterium; assembly: GCA_036676795.1. Classification (GTDB taxonomy): domain Bacteria; phylum Gemmatimonadota; class Gemmatimonadetes; order Gemmatimonadales; family Gemmatimonadaceae; genus UBA4720. The sequence continues at coordinate 25,478 of JAKFCC010000050.1, read as the reverse complement.
GCAGAGCGACAACAACGAAGGGCGCTGCCGACGCCCTGAAGTCAGGCGAGGCAGATGAGAACCGGGGAGCCATTTATGTCACCTTCCCGGTGCGCACTACTTCATTCCGCGGATGACGGCATCCCCGAATGCTGAAGTCGATATCTCAGTGGAGCCGGGCATCTGCCGTGCAAGATCGTAAGTCACCTGCTTTGCCTTGATGGCGTTTTCCATTCCCTTGATGATCAGCTTTGCCGCTTCATTCCATCCCATGTACTCGAGCATCATCACGCCGGAAAGGATTACGCTGCCCGGATTGATCTTGTCCAGCCCGGCATACTTGGGCGCGGTGCCATGCGTCGCCTCGAACACCGCCAGTCCATCGCCGACATTTCCGCCCGGTGCGATTCCAAGTCCGCCCACCTGCGCAGCCGCCGCGTCGGACAGGTAGTCGCCATTGAGGTTGGGTGTCGCAATCACGGAATACTCGGACGGACGCAGAAGCATCTGCTGGAACATCGAGTCTGCGATCCTGTCGCGGATCACGACGCAATCGGCCTTTGCGCTGCTGCCGCCCTTTGCACGATCCTCTTCTGTGCAGGTGGTGTCCGAGAACTTTTCACGCGCGAGCTCATATCCCCAGTCGCGGAACGCACCCTCGGTGAACTTCATGATGTTGCCCTTGTGAACGAGTGTCACCGACTCGCGGCACTTCTCGATGGCGTAGCGAATCGCCATCTCGACCAGGCGCTTGGATCCGAATTCTGACATCGGCTTGATGCCGATCGCCGACTTCTCGCGCATGTCCTTGCCGAGCTCGTCCTTGATGTACTTCCTGAGCTTGTCGGCCTCGGGGCTGCCGGCCTTCCACTCGATGCCGGCATATACGTCCTCTGTGTTCTCCCGGAAAATCACGACGTCAACTTTTTCCGGCTCCTTTACCGGGGCGCCCACGCCCTCGAAATAGCGGACGGGTCGAATGCAGGCATACAGATCTAGAACCTGGCGGAGCGTCACGTTGAGCGAGCGAATTCCGCCGCCCACGGGAGTCGTCAGCGGTCCCTTTATCGAGACGCGGAATTCCTGCATTGCGTCCACGGTTTCCTGCGGGAGCCAGTCGTTGTAGCTCTTGAAGGACTTCTCGCCGGCGAAAACTTCCATCCATGCGATCTTTCGCTCGCCTGAAAATGCCTTCTCCACGGCAGCGTCGAAGACCCTGACAGAGGCGCGCCAGATATCCGGACCTGTGCCGTCTCCTTCGATGAAGGGTATGATCGGATTGGATGGTACGCCGAGCTTGCCGGCGCTGAAGGTGATTTTTTCCCCGTTCGACGGGACTTTTGCGAGCTTATATGTCGCCATACTTATGATTGTAGGTTGGGTGCGAAAGTTAGGCTTTCGGGTAATATTTTGCGAGGCCGTCCCGGCGGAGATTCGGTGAAAACACTGCTCATTTCAGGAATATTTCTGCTATTCGGCGCGAGTCTCTCGTCGGCACAGACTGCCGCGAAGCCGGATTACAGGATCACCGTTTCGGGCACCGTGCAGAGCCGCGACGGCATGCCGCTGAAGGGGGCCGAGGTAGCCGCAGGCGACATTCACGCCGTGACGAATGACAGCGGCGCGTTCGTTCTTCCCAACGTGCCCGGGGGGTATGTCTTCATTCTTGTGCGGCGGATTGGGTATCTCCCTGGTACGCTCGCGTTCGAGAGCGAGCCGACGCTGCGATCCATGACAATCGCAGCGGTGCTCACGCCCACAGCCACGACACTGGGCACAATTGTCGTGGAAGGAAAAATCCTGGATCAGGGTTTATGGAAAAATGGCTTTTACAGGCGGAGGGATCTGGGTTTTGGCTACTACTTCGATCCTGCGTGGATGGCCCGAACCGGGATGAATCTCAGTGCGGTTGTCCAGCAGGCGCCGTCCATCCGGATCGAGCGCCGTCGCGGTGGAGTCGCTGTTCCAATGGTGCGCCTTGGTACAGACATGTGCGCACTGCATGTCTTCCTGGATGGCCAGTTGCTGCCGTGGGCCGGTGAGGTGGGAATCGACAACATCATCTCGTCGAGTGACGTTCACGCGGTCGAAGTCTATCCACGCGGAACTGACGTGCCGGCGGGTTTCAGCTTTGCCGGAAAGCCGATTTGCGGTGCGATCATGCTCTGGAGCAGGAGCGAGGCACCTTCAACCTCCACACCTTCACGCTGAGAAACCGGTGCGCAGCGCAGTGTGGCGTATTTCGTATCGAGCCCTTGCCATTTGCTTCCTCGTGACGATTGCAGGCTGCACGCAGAGCACCGACCCTGTCTTCCCCCTCCAGGTCAACGTTTCTCCCCAGCTCGTGTCAGCCGGTGAAACCGTCACTGTAGAGCTGAATAATTCTGGACTCTCTGTTCTCGAGTTTCGCCACAACGATTTCGAACTCCAGAGGAAGATCTCCGGGCTGTGGTCATATGTGTGGAAACCGGGGGGCGGGTTCGACACGAATGAGGTCGTATTGCCTGGAGGAAAGCTTTCGCTGACATTGGCAATTCCCGCAACGGCGCCATCGGGGACATACCGGGTGCTCTTTCCGCGCGTCAGCGAGCAAAGTAGCAGCAGGATCACCGAGCGGGCATCCAATCAGTTTTCCGTGACAGCCAAGTAGATCGAGAGGCTCGGCAGTGCGCACAATCGTGCTGTAGAAGAATGCCCGGGGCGGGACTCGAACCCGCAAGACCCTGAGGTCGGAGGATTTTGAGTCCTCTGCGTCTACCAATTCCACCACCCGGGCGCGCTACACAATGTAATTATTTCGACGCCCGCAGGTGTAGCTATTCCGGAGGACCTCGCCGCACACCCTGCGCACGGTTCCGGCGCATCTGCTCCATCCGCTGACGCATCTGCGTCTGCAAACCGAAATACTGGGCGCGCTGGCGCGGTGTCAGAAATTTCTTCAGCTCGTTCTGCTCCGATTCCACCAGGTCCAGCCGGCGCCGCTCGAGAAGAAGCGTGGAGTCCAGAAGTGCCGCGATACGATCCTGCGACCCGTTTTCACCGGCCTCTATCTGCTGCCTGATCGCCATGCGCACCCGCCGTTCCTGGTTCAGCAGCGCAAGACGCTCCCGGTCGAACTTACGATTGGCTGCATTGAGCTGCTGCATCTGCTCTGCGTCCAGCCCCAGTCTCTGCCTCACGACTTCTCCCATCCGCGCGCGCAGCTGCTGTTCAGCCCGTGCGCGCTCGGCAGGCGGCATGCCCTGCCCCGGCTGTGCATTCGCTGCTGTACCTGCCAGCAGAAGAAACGTGAATGTAAGTAGTCGCATTTCAGCCTTCTCCACGGGGTTCGGTCGCAGCAACAGGTGTGAATTCAACGGGCTCATCCACCGGAACAGCGGCAAGGGCGTCAACATCGTCCAGCAGCGCGGTCAGTTCCTGCGTCGTCAGTTCATCCAGTCCTGTCACGAGCGCAATATCGGAGCGCGCGGGCTCCGCCACACGGCGGGCAGCAGCCAGTGAGGCATCGGACGCGTTCGTGGATGCCGGCGGCGCAGCATTAGGCGCCGAGCTCTGCGCATCCTGCTGAACCGGTGCGGCAGCCATGGTGGCCTCACCCGACAATGCCACACGATCTGCCGCCTGGCGCACGGAGTAGGCTCCACCTGCAACCAACAGAAACGCCGCGGCCAACTGCAAGGAAGCACGACGATACCAGGGCTTCTCCTCGCGCACGGGAACGGGCGCTGGAGGCAAAGCCCTGACGATCCTCGAAACGTTTATGTATGGGGCAGGAACAGCCGACTCGCGCACTGCCCGAATGATCTCGAGCTCAGCGGCGCAGTCCGGGCAAAGGGCAACGTGACGCTCCACCTCGATCGGGTTCTCGAGCGTGCCGGCCGCAAGCTCTGGCAGCTTTTCCTTCAATTCAGTCTGCAAGCATTCAGTCATTTAAGAACTCCTTCACCACGCGAACCGCGTTGTGATAGTGCACCCGTGCCGACCCCTCTGTGGTTTCGAGCACATCAGCAATTTCCCTGTACGACATTCCCTGCTCCGCACGCAGACGAAATACATCCCGCTGCATCGGCGAGAGCCTTTCCATCGACAGGCGCACGCGCTCGGACATCTCATTGGCAAGCATTTCATCCAATGGATCCCCGGAAGTCGCATTGATCCCCGGGCCGGCCATTTCCATCTCCGGTTCCCTCGCGGCGGCTCTTCGGAGGTCGAGAACAAGCCTTCTTTCTATGGTAAAGAGCCATGTCCGGAGACTGCTTTCACCTCTGAACGATTCGATCGCCCCGAAAGCGCGTACAAATGTGTCCTGCACCACCTCTTCGATCTCCTCGCGAACACCGAGGCTCGCCGCGAAGCGGGCCAGGGGATCAGCGTGACGCCCTACGATCTCAGTTGCCGCCCGCTCATTTCCGCTCAGCCACTCATTCACGAGCTCCGAGTCGTCGAGTGCGGTAAGATTGGCAAAAGAGTTCATCACATTCGTAAGGTAGACGCGGCGAGTGCCCTGACGTTAAGGCCCAGTGGCATATTCCGGAGGCGAATATACCCTCATAATTCAGTCAAACGACCCTTAAATGATTTCAAACGCATCGCCGGAGATCATCGCCCATCGAGGCCTGCACACGTCCGCGCGCGAGAATACCATCGCCGCGTTCGATGAGGCACTCGCTGCGGGGGCGTCAGCTGTCGAACTGGACGTACACTCGACTGCAGACGGGGTGATTGTCGTACACCACGATTTCGATGTTGCCGCCCCGGGCCACAAATTCCCGATTGCCTCTTCCAGCTACGACGATATTCGCGAGGCTGCCGGCTCAAGCGGCTTCGATATTCCTGTGCTGGCGGACGTGCTGTCGCGGTACTCAGGAAAGATGAAAGTCTACGTCGAAGTAAAGGCACCGAATATCGAGCTGGAGGTGGCCCGGGTCGTCCGAGCCTCACAGTGCGAGCTGGCAGTCCACTCATTTGATCATCGAGTCGTGAAGAGGATTCATGACTTCTGCCCGGGGCTCCAGGCCGGGATCCTGACTGTCAGCAGGCCAATCGATGCGCCGTCCATGCTCCGTGCCGCCGACGCAGTGGACTACTGGCCACAGTTCGATTTCATAGACCGGGAGCTGGTCGAGGATATCCACGACTCGAATTGCCGTGTGATCGCATGGACACCGAATCACATTGACCAGTGGGACCGTCTCGCAAGGCTCGGCGTGGACGGAATCTGCACAGACCGGCCTGATGCTTATCGCGACTGGCTGAACTCCCGATAAATCATTCGGGGATACCCCTCACAAAGCGCTGGTCACGCGCCTATAATTGCCGGAAACCCTAGGAGGATTCCATCCTGATGCGCGCTCTATCCGTTCTTGCGCTCGCGACCGTAACTGCCTGTGCTTCGGCGAAGCCTGCCACAACGACTTCGCCCACGCCTGCAACTTCTGCATCGCGAGACAGCACTCCATCGGTCACCCCCCGCGGCGGAATCTCGTCGCCAAATGCCGATCCATTCCCCAGCACCTACACTCCGTGGCCATCGCGCCCGACGGTCATTCGTAACGTCACGCTGATGACCGCTGCCGGTCCTTCGATCCGCAATGGTTCGATCCTGATTCGCGACGGAAAGATCGCGGAGCTCGGCGCGAACGTTAATGCGCCGTCCGACGCAATCGTGATCGATGGTGCCGGCAAGTACGTGACACCCGGTCTCATCGATACCCACTCGCACATTGGAGCTGGTGGAGCGCCCGGCGGTCAGGGCACGCAGACCAATGACGTCAACGAAGCTACCAATCCCGTGACTGCACATGTATGGGTCGAGCATTCGGTCTGGCCGCAGGATGCGCAGTTCCCGCGGACTCTCCAGGGCGGAGTAACGACTATCCAGGTGCTGCCCGGATCCGCCAACCTGATCGGCGGGCGCAGCTCGACGCTGAAGGTGGTTCCTTCACGTACGGTCCAGGGAATGAAATTCCCCGGGGCGAAATACGGCCTGAAGATGGCGTGCGGAGAGAACCCCAAGCGTGTGTACGCCAATCGCGGTCCCGCCACCCGCATGGGCAACGTCGCAGGCTACCGTGCAGCCTGGATTCAGGCGGAAGCCTACCGTCGCCGCTGGGACAAGTGGCTCGGTGAGAAGAAGGGTGATCCCCCGGGACGCGATCTAGGACTGGAAACACTCGCTGAAGTTCTTCGCGGAAATATTCTGGTTCACAACCACTGCTATCGCGCCGATGAAATGGCGCAGATGATGGACATCGCCAGGGAGTTCGGATACAGCATTCGCTCTTTCCACCATGGCGTCGAGGCGTACAAGGTTGCCGACCTGCTCGCGAAGGAAGGAATCTCCGGCTCGCTCTGGGCAGACTGGGGATCGTTCAAGGTTGAAGCACTGGACGGCATCAAGGCCAACATAGCGATCGTGGACAAGGCGGGCGCACGGGCAATCGTGCACTCCGACGATGCGTCCGGAGAGCAGCGCCTTACGCAGGAAGCGGCCAAGGCAATGCAGGCCGGAATCGAAGCAGGCATTCCGGTTTCCGAAGATCAGGCAATCAAGTGGGTGACGATCAACGCCGCCTGGGCGCTTGGCCTGGATGACAAGATCGGATCGCTCGAAGTCGGCAAGAATGCTGACGTAGTACTCTGGACCGGAAACCCGTTCAGCGTGTACTCCAAGCCCGAGAAGGTCTGGGTTGACGGTGCAATGCTGTTCGACAGAAATGATCCTGCCAACAACTGGCGTACTGATTTTGAGCTCGGCTATGTGCCGGTGATGGGGAGGATCAACTAATGAAGCGCAAACTCTCGTTGGGCTTCATTGCCCTCTGTCTCGCAGCGTCGTCTGCTGCCGCCCAGACAATCGCCATCACTGGTGGGAAGGTCTTCCCAGTGTCGGGCGCACCAATTGAAAATGGAACAGTGCTGATAAGCGGCGGAAAAATTGTCGCAGTCGGCGCAAATGTCACAATCCCCGCGGGAGCACAGCGCGTGGATGCGACCGGCAAATGGGTGACACCCGGTCTTGTGAATGGAAACACCCAGCTTGGACTCAGGGAAGTTGGCGCCGTTCAGGGCACCAACGATGCGTCCCCCCGCGGCCGCGATGAAATAGCTGCTGCGTTCCGCGTGTGGGAAGGACTCAACACAACGTCGGCCCTTTTCGCTCCCGCGAGACGTGAGGGCGTAACGAGTGTGCTGGTCGTGCCGCAGGGCGGCCTGATCTGGGGACAGGCTGGCGTCATCAAGCTGGTTCCCGGAATGCTGTCTGACATGCTGATCAAGGGCCCGGTTGCAATGGCTGCCCAGATCGGCAGCGCCAATCGCGGTGGAGCCGGTGCGCGCGGTGAGCTGATCATGCGTCTTCGAGAGCTGTTCGAGGACACGCGCGCGTTCCAGCGGAACCGCGCGGCCTATGAGCGCGCCGAAACGCGCGACTTCGCTGCGAGCCGCAAGGATCTCGAGGCGATGATTCCCGTCATCAACGGCGATCTCCAGCTGGTCATCGCAACTGACAAGTCCAGCGATATCGATGCTGCGCTGATGCTCGCACGTGAGTACGGCATCAAGATCATCATCGGTGGCGGAGCTGAAGCATGGATGGTTGCGGACAAGCTCGCCGCAGCGCGTGTTCCCGTGATGACGGGGGCAATGAACAACATCCCTGGTGATTTCGCATCACTCGGAACCCGTCAGGACAATCTTGCACTGCTGCGGCGTGCGGGCGTTCCAGTCATCATCATCGGAAATTCAGGCAATGGGGATGAAGAGACGTTCAACGTGCGCAACATTCGCCAGGAAGCAGGCAATGCAGTCGCCTACGGCATGTCGTGGGATGACGCACTGCGCGCGATCACGCTCGCACCCGCCGAGATCTTCGGGGTCGCAGGTCGGATTGGATCACTCGCTCCGGGCCGCGACGCAGACGTTGTGGTGTGGAGCGGCGATCCGTTCGAGTTCAGCACACGTGCGGAGCATGTGTACGTCTCCGGGCGTGAGTACCTGGAGCCCAATCGCCAGGAACAGCTGACTGAGCGGTACAAGACACTGCCGCCCAGGGGCCGCAGATAAAGAAAAAAGCTGGAAGCAGGTAGCGTTCAGCTATCTGCTTCCAGCTCGTTGTTGATGTAAGTGAGAGAAGAACCGAGCTGTTAGCCAATAGCCCAATGCTATCGGCTAACAGCTTTTCTCTTAGCTTGGCGCGCCCTGGTACGTGTCCCCGGACGAGTCCGCCGGTGTCGCAGTAGGCGGCTCGGTCTTCCGGTCGCTGCGCCGTTTGTCTAGCTCGCTTTCGAGTCGAGCCGCTTCCATATCGTGCGTCTTCAGGGTGGCGGTCAGCCTGCCAAGCGTTTCGGCATCCACGTCCCCACCTGACTGTTTGGCGCGAAACACGGCATAGCCAAGTGCCTGTGCCGCCTTGTCGGCGAGCTGTCGCTCACGAAATGCTTCGAGCCGCGTCTTGCCTTCGTCGAAAGCATCCTGCGCCGCCTTTCCGGCGCGATCCAGTTCCTGTTTGAGTTTGTCGAGAATTGCCATGGTTACATCCGCGTGAGAGTCAAAGGCTACAAGGGCCCTACGACCTAATAGTGGTAATTGTTTCGGGGGATGCAAGCTGTGCTGAGCCACCGGGTGCTCTGGATGGCACTGCCCCTTCTTGTGGTTCGGGCCAACCGCAGCAGCCCCGCGAGGGCCTTAACCCGCATGCGGGTGTGCGATGGCGTACCTTTAGTATCCAAGGGGTAAAAATTGAATCAGAAGCCGTTTGTAGACGATACTGAAACGTACGCGCAAGACATCGTAGAAACTGTGCGCGAGCCGCTTCTGATGCTCGACAAGAACCTGAGGGTGCAGAGCGCGAACCGTGCTTTCTACCAGACATTCCAGGTCTCGCCAGACGAAACCGAAAACCGCCTGATCTACGAGCTGGGCAACGGGCAGTGGGACATTCCTGACCTGCGCACCCTGCTCGAGGACGTGATTCCCCGCAGCTCGGTATTCAACGACTTCGAACTGGAGCACACTTTCCCGGTCATTGGCCGCAGAATCATGCTGCTCAACGGCAGAAAACTGCGTGCAGGAAGTCACTCCGAAATCTCGGTGCTCGCGATGGAAGACGTCACGGAACGTCGCCGCGTTGAAGCCGACCTCAAGGCGATCGAAACCTACGCACAGAACATCGTGGATACGGTGCGCGAGCCGCTGCTGATTCTGGACGGAACCCTCCGGGTTCGATCGGGCAATAATGCATTCTATCAGACCTTCAAGGTTTCCTGCGATGAAACCGAGAACCGGCTGATTTACGAGCTTGGCAACGGACAGTGGGATATTCCCGCGCTGCGGACCCTGCTCGAGGACATCGTCCCGAAGAGCTCGGTCTTCAATGACTTCGAGCTGGAGCATGATTTCCCGGTAATCGGACGCCGTGTGATGCTGCTCAATGCACGGCAGCTCCAGGCAGGACACCATGGCGAGCTCGTAGTTCTCGCAATGGAAGACGTCACAGAGCGCCGCCGGTCAGAGGCCGATCTCAAGGCCATCGAGACCTACGCACAGAACATTGTAGACACGGTTCGTGAGCCGCTGCTCATCCTCGACACCACATTGCGGGTTCGCTCCGGCAACAACGCCTTCTACCAGACCTTCAAGGTCTCTGCTGAAGAGACGGAAAACCGTCTGATCTACGAGTTGGGCAATGGCCAGTGGGACATTCCAGATCTCAGGACGCTGCTGGAAGACATCGTTCCGCAAAGCTCGTTCTTCAACGACTTCGAGCTGGAGCACGACTTCCCCGCCCTGGGACGCCGCGTGATGCTGCTGAACGCGCGGAAGCTCCAGGCGGGCCACCATGGAGAGCTGCTGGTGCTGGCCATGGAAGATGTGACCGAGCGCCGGCGTGCAGAGGAAGAAGTTGCAAAAGCCAAGGAAGCTTCGGAAACCGCCAACAAGACCAAGAGTCTCTTTCTGGCGAACATGAGCCACGAGCTGAGGACTCCCCTGAATGCAATCGTCGGCTACTCCGAAATGCTTCAGGAAGAGGCAATCGATCAGAATCTCGACTCGTTCGGAGCCGATCTGGAAAAGATCCATGGAGCGGGTCGTCACCTGCTCGCATTGATCAATGACATTCTCGATCTCTCCAAGATCGAGGCCGGCAAGATGGATCTGTATCTCGAGACTTTCGACCTCAACATCCTGATCGACGAGGTCGCCTCGACTGTGTATCCGATGGTCGTCAAGAATGGCAACACCATGCACGTCCAGAAGGCGTCCGATCTCGGCGCAATGCGCGCCGACCAGGTCAAGGTTAGACAGGGGTTGTTCAACCTTCTTTCCAACGCGGCAAAGTTCACGCAGGCTGGAAAGATCGTGCTCGAAGCCGAGCGCCAGCGCATGGACAGTCATGAATGGATCGTGTTCAAGGTGACCGACACAGGCATCGGCCTCAGTCCCGAGCAGATCGTAAAGCTGTTTCAGGACTTCACGCAGGCAGATCCATCGACCACACGAAAGTTTGGCGGTACGGGGCTGGGACTCGCGCTGACACGCCGTTTCTGCCAGATGATGGGCGGGGACGTCACGCTTCAGAGTGTGCCGGGTGAAGGCAGCGTCTTTACCATCAAGATTCCTGCGGATGTCTCTGAAGTGCGCCACGATGTCGAGGCCGTCACGGCGTCCGGCACCATAGCGTCCGGCACCGCCGTCGAGAATACCGAAAGTCTGCCGGACAGCGGAACCTGCGTGCTGGTCATCGACGATGATGCCGCTCAGCGCGATCTCATGAAATCATTTCTCACCAAGGAAGGCTTCTGCGTTTACTGTGCGGACAGCGGCGCCGAAGGCCTGAGGCTCGCCAAGCAGCTGCACCCGGTCGCGATCACGCTGGATGTGATGATGCCGGAGATGGATGGCTGGGTAGTTCTGGAAAAACTGAAGCAGGACGTTGAGACGCACGACATCCCTGTCGTGATGCTCACAATGGTCGATGACCCGCAGCGCGGATTCACGCTTGGGGCTGCTGACTACGCCACCAAGCCGGTAAACCGCAGGCGGCTGGCGCGCATAATCAAGAAGTACTCCTGCGCGAATCCACCCTGTGCCGTACTGGTTGTCGAAGATGACGCTGCAACCCGCGCGCTCACCCGCAACATGCTGGAGAAGGAAGGATGCAGGGTAATGGAAGCGGAAAACGGGGAGATCGCGCTGGCCATGATGGCTGAGGAGCGCCCGAGTCTCATCCTCCTGGATCTCATGATGCCCGTCATGGACGGCTTCGAGTTTGCCGACAGGGTTCGAATGCAACCCGAGTGGAGATCCATTCCCATCGTAGTCGTAACTGCGCATGACCTCACCGGAGAAGAACGGCGAAGACTGAGCGGCTACGTGGAAACAATCCTGCACAAGGCCGGGGGATCACGAGACGAGCTGCTCGAGCGGGTTCGCAACGAGCTGGATAATTTCGCCACGCCCCGCTTACTTAACGCTTAATCAAGATGACTAAAATCCTGCTCGTCGAAGACAACGAAATGAACCGCGACATGCTGTCCCGGCGTCTGCAGCGGCGTGGTTATGAGGTTATCATTGCAACCGATGGCCAAATGGGACTGGAAATGGCGCAGTCTGAATGTCCTGACATCATACTCATGGACATGAGTCTTCCCGTTCTGGATGGCTGGGAGGCCACCCGGTGCCTGAAGGCGGGCGCCGAGACGAAAGCGATACCGGTCATTGCCCTTACAGCGCATGCAATGTCGAGCGACCGGGAAAAAGCGCTCGAGGCCGGCTGCGATGAGTACGACACCAAGCCGATCGAGCTGACGCGTCTGCTCGCCAAAATTGAACATTTGCTCGGAGCCAGAAAATAGTGAGCGATCTGCCGCCCCCTTCCGGCATTGTCCAGCACCCTCTTCCCGCTCAACTGATACACGACCTCAGAACACCGCTGGGGCACGTGAAAGGCTACGCTGAGCTACTCAGGGAGCAGGCGCGAGAGGCCGGTGACACGGAGTATCTCCCGTTCATCGAAAAGATTCAGACGGCGGCCGAACAACTCCTGGCATTGATCAACGCCAACTTTACCGCAAGCCCCAAGAGCTGATCAGGATCCCCGGTGCCCGGACTTTGACGACGTAGCCTGTGGCTTGCCGACCTGAACTCGCGGCGGCTTCGGCCCGGATGTCGCCGGCTTGTTATCCACAGGCGCTGAACTGTTCGGCTTCTTCCGTGAGAAATCCGGAATTGCGCGGTTCCCTTTCTTTTTCATAATCGTTTCCGAAGAGATGTTCCTACCAGTCTGTTGACCGGTAGTCCTTGAGGAACTTGCCCCAAATATGTTCGCCTGTGTTGAATCCGGAAATGATGGGATCCACGATGCGCGCGGCTCCGTCCACAATGTCCAGCGGCGGGTGGAAACGGTGTTCCGCAACTTTCCGCTGCGCAATTTCCACCGGATCCTCGTCAGTCACCCAGCCCGTGTCCACGCTGTTCATGTGAATTCCGCTGCCGACATAGTCGGCGGCCGACGTTCTCGTCATCATGTTCAGTGCAGCCTTGGCCATGTTGGTGTGCGGGTGCCGCGTGGTTTTCATCGGGCGGTAGAACTGGCCTTCAACCGCTGAAACGTTGACGATGTGCTTGTCCCGCTCCGGTGTGCGCGTCATGAGCGGCTTGAGGCGCGCATTCATTATGAAAGGTGCGATCGCGTTGACCAGGTGAACCTCGAGCAGCTCAACAGATGCGACTTCATCCATCAGCAGACGCCATGAATTCCGTCCGCGCAAATCGATCTGCTGGAGGTCCTGATCGAGCTGACCTTCGGGGAACAGCTCCGCGATAGTAACCCCGGCCGACAGGGAAACCGGCCCAAGTGCCGCTGCCAGCTTTCGCTCACCGCCGATGATCTCATATGCGTGCGGACCCTCGTACGATCCGAGCAGCCCGCGCACCTCCTCTGGAAGCGAAGTGAGTGCTGCGGTCTCGACCTCGCGCATGTGCTCGTAGAATTCGGCGGGGCGCCGGACAGTCTGGCAGGCGTTGTTTATTATGAAATCCAGCCGGTTCCGGGTTTCCAGCAGCTCGGTGCAGAATGACTCCACGCTTGGTGTGTGGCGCAGATCCAGTCCGAAGATCTCGAGCCTGTCGCCCCAGTCAGCGAAATCAGGCTCACGCGCATACCTGGCTGCAGAATCTCTTGGGAAGCGAGTCGTGACAATGAGGTGCGCTCCCGCCCGCAGCAACTTTATTCCCGCCTGGTAACCGATCTTTACGCGGCCGCCGGTGAGCAGCGCAACACGTCCTGTCAGGTCGGTGGTTTCAGTTCGCTTGGCGAAGTTGAAGTCACCGCATTCGGGACAGAGCCTGTCATAGAAATGATGAATCGTTGTGTAGTCGCGCTTGCACGTGTAGCAGTTGCGCGCCTCTTCGGTCTCACCCACTGCCTCCTGCTCGAGCATCTGCTCTGGGGAGGGGGGAAATACATTGGGTGAGGTGAATACCGGCTGCCGCCGCAGCTTGCGGATTCCGGTGGACGCGAGAATATCCTCCTCGCGCTTCACCTTTTCGGCGCGGCGCTGCCGCTTCCCTACCTTCAGCAGCCGCCTACGATCGATGGCATCCGGGCGCGAAACGCGGCCCGCTGCCTGGAGGAATCGGTTGCGCTCCGCTTCGCTGATCTGAACGAGCAGTGAACGGTCCGCGACAATTTCTTCCAGCAGCTCGGATGCCGCCTGAAAGCGGTCTTTCAAAGTCTGTGTCTTGCCAGTGTCCATTCATTCAATTTAGCGGACTATCTTCCCTGCATCATGAAGCTTTGGCTCGATGCAGATGCCGCCCCGCAGGGCGTGAAGGAGGTTTGTTTCAGGGCCGCTGAACGCCTGACACTCGAGACCGTGCTGGTCGCCAATCACCGGCTCCCGATGCCGGTGGGCAATCCCTTTGTCACAGCCGTCCGGGTCGATGGGGGACCTGACGTGGCCGACCTCTACATCGCGGAACATGCCATAGCCGGCGACGTTGCCGTAACCGCCGACATACCTCTTGCAGCGCTGCTCGTCCCGAAGGGCGTGACGGTTATCGATCCCCGCGGCGATGTGTATACGGCAGAAAATATTGGCGAACGCCTGTCCGTGCGAAATTTCATGGATGGCCTGCGAACCACCGGAGTTGAAACTGGCGGACATGGCACGTTCGGAGCCCGCGAAAAGCAGGCTTTTGCCAATGCCCTGGACCGGGCGCTCACGCGGGCACAAAAAGCGCGTTAGTCAGGAACATGTCCAAAGCACTGGTTCGACTCGGACGCCTGGGATACGGCGTGAAAGGCATCGTTTACATAGTGATGGGGCTGCTGGCACTGGCGGCATCATTCGGAATCAGCACGAAGTCTCCTGATACCCAGGGCGCGCTGGTCACAATCGGACAGGCGCCCTTCGGGATTATCTCGTTGATCATCATCTCTGTGGGGCTGCTCGGATACACCGCGTGGCGTCTTGTGAGCGCCGCCACCGACGCCGAACGCAAGGGTGACACGCCCACGGGTCTGGGGCTGCGTCTCGGTTCTGCCGCGCGCGGGCTTGCCTACGGCGGGCTCGCTCTGTGGACGCTGCGCTACCTGTTTTCCGATGACCCAGACCATAGCGACCACGCACACACGATCACTGATCAGGTGCTGGAGTTCCCGGGCGGCCGCTGGGTTGTAATTGCAGTCGGGCTTGGGTTTCTCGGATACGCCATCTACCAGATTTATCGCGCGCTCTCCGAGAAGTTTCTGGATCACCTGTCACTCGCGGGCTGCGAGCCGGAGACTCAGGCCGGAGTGTGCGCCGTTGGAAAATTCGGCATCATTGCGCGCGCTGTCGTGTTCGGAATGATTGGAATTCTCATCGTCACAGCGGGGTGGACCTATGATCCGGCGAAGGCAGGCGGGATCAGGGATTCACTGTATGCCATCGCCCGTCAGCCCACCGGAGAGATACTCCTGAAGATCGTCGCACTCGGTCTCATGGCGTTCGGTGTCTTTCAGATCGCGACGGCGCGCTTCAGGATCATGCGCACGAGCTAGGGCGAGCGCATTACGAAACGGGCCGCTCCCTTTCCGGCGGCACGGCCGGTTGCCCATGACCAGAGGAAGTTGTAGCCGCCCACCGGCCCAAACGCATCCAGTACCTCACCGCAAATGAAAAGGCCGGGATGCTTGCGGCTCGCCATGTTCACTGGATCGATCTCGGCGAGATCCACTCCACCACCCGTGACCTCCGCCTTCTTGTAGCCTTCATCACCCGACCATGGAAGCTCCATCGCTGTAAGAGCCTCCACAAGACGAATGCGCTCCTCCCGCTGCAGCTCTGCGAGTGATCGCACCGGGTCCACTTTGGCGAACTTCACTAGAGCAGCGGCAAGACGGTCGGGAAGATGTGCGCGCACCGCACCCAGCACAGTGCGGCTGCCCTGCGGTTGGAGAGCAAGCTCCCATTCCTTCCTGTCCATCGCCGTCCACTGGACTGTGAGCCGCGCCGACCGATCCGACTCCTCGCGCGAACGCACTACCACATGGGAGACGTCCAGCACCGACGGCCCGCTGTATCCACGATGAGTGAACAGAAATCCGCCCTTCGCACGGGCAGCGCGCTTGTTGCGGCTGTCGTTCGCGGAGATGGTAACCTCGAGCGATATGCCGCTCAACTCCGTGAACGCGGACTCGGATGCCGTGACCGGGGTGAGCGCTGCATAGGTCCGGTTGATTGTGTGACCAAGGCGCCGCAGTTCGATCAGACCAAATCCTTCGCTGCCCGTATTCGGCACCGACAGGCCGCCTGTGGCGACAACGACGGCCTCACACTCGAGAGATTCGCCGCCAGCAATGTTGACGCGCCATCCTCCATCATTTGGCTCGAACCCGGTTGCGAGTGTATCCGTGAGAATGCGTGAACCGCTCTCGCGGGCCGCCGAGAGCAAGCCGTCTCTGACATCGCGCGCCCGGTTGGACCGTGGAAAGAGTTTGAGAGACTCCGGCTCTTCGGCCAGCGGAATCCCAAGGTCACTCTCGAAAAATTCCCTCTGCTCCCGCAGCGGCCAGGAGCGGACGATCTTTCGCAGGGAGTTGGGCGACGAGTCTGTGACGAATCTGGACTCATCCACTTCCATGGGAAGAACATTACACCGTCCTCCCCCGCTGATCAGAATCTTCTTACCACCGTCACGCGTGCGCTCGATCAGAACCGTCTCGGCGCCTGATCTGGCCGCGAAGATGGCAGCCATCGAGCCTGCGGCACCCGCGCCGATTACGACCACCCGCCGTGCATCCCCACCAGTGCTGTTAGTCATGTCCTGCGTAAGCTATCTGGTCGGGCTACTATCTGAGATTCATCCGCTCGCTGCCGGGGTCAGACAATCTTCGGTTCGCACACGACTTCGGTGGTCACTGAGTTAGCGATGTAGCATTCTTCATGTGCTTCATGGTGCATTGCCTCGAACTCCGCCGTCGTCGGGCGCTTGCCCGTGGTGAAAGACACATGGGGCCGCAGGATGACACGCGTCATCATCCATCGTCCCGATGGTCCCTGCGCCAGAGTTCCCGTGGCCGCGTCACTGTAGCGATCCACCACAAAGCCCTGCCTGGCGGCAATTGCAAGGAACCAGAGCAGATGACAGCTCGAGAGAGAAGCTACGAACGCTTCTTCAGGATCGACAGCTGCTGCAATGGAGTGAGGCGCCGGCACGCTGTGCGGTGACGCGGAAGCAGGAACAGTTATGCCCCCGTCAAACTTCAAGGAATGACCGCGGCTGTATTTCTTGTCGATGAACGGGGCCTCCGGGGCACGCTCCCATTCGATCGTCGCAGAGTATTCGCTCAACTTCCGGTCCTCACGAATGCCCTGACCGGAAAAGTCCCGAACCCTTTCACCTTTACAGGTACCGCAAAGAAGCGGCTTCCTGCGGCGGGAATGCGCGACAGGCCGGTCATATGCTCGACAATTGGAATGTCATGTCCAAGGAGCACAGTGTGGACGGGGCGTTCGCCGGTCGCGACACTGTCGATGTTGAGGGAGTCGATCCCCACCAGCGCTGCACCTGCCTTTGCGAGCCATTCGGCGCAACGCTCGGTGAGGTGCGGGTGCCCCTCGAAGTATTGATCAGTGCGCCAGTGACGGTCCCAGCCAGTCTGAAAGAGCACTGCCCGGCCGCGAACACGCTCGGGAGAAAGGTCCACCCTGTCTATCGCGCCCTTTGCTGCAATATCCTGTCGCACCACCACACAATCCAGATCGGCCACCGACTCGAGCGGCAGCTCCGAAATATCCCGTCCCTGTTCATAACGATGAAAGGGACTGTCGATGTAGGTGCCTGTATTTGCGATCATCTCGATCTTGCCGATCTGGAACTCCGTACCGGCGGCGTACTTCGAGCGCGAGGCTTCCCTGCTGAGCCAATCACAGATGATCGGTGCGGGAAACCCTTTGTATGTCACCATCCCATGTTCGATGGTGTGACTGACGTCGATTAGCCTGGAGGTCATCGGCAACTAAGTAATAGTTGCCGATGCCCTTTCGTTAGTCTACCTGCGCGGTGAGCCAGGGATCACGTGTCATCCAGTCGTCGTCCGGTGCAAACAGGAAGACCAGGCCGCCATTGGCGAGCTTGGGCAGCAGGTTTTCCGCGCGCTGTGGATCCATCGCGGGGCAGCCTTCGCTGCGCCCTGCCCGAGTGGAAGTCACGTAAGGCGCGCCGTGCGCAACCACACCGCGCGCGCGGGCGTTGCTGTTGAACTTGCCGGAGACACCCGCGAGCCTGAGCCCGATCGAACGATACAGCCGTCCGCCGGCGTGACCGCTGAATGCATAGGTCTCCTGAGCGACGTACAGACCGAGCGAGGTCGTGGCTGCACCAAACTTGTTCGAGAACCTGGTCGGAACTCCGCGGTCATCCTGTGCGGAACCGCGGCCATGCGCGACCATGAACGGTCCGTCTACCAGGCGCAGCTGTTCCATGTCGAACACGTACCCACGCGGGGTCGTGTTGGACAGGCCGTAATCCACGAAATAGAGCAGTGGCTTGCGCACCTTCTCCGGGTTCACGGCCTTGAAGGCGAAGTAGCTCGCAAAGGCATCCCTGAGCGCGCGCGGGTGGCTGAGCGTCCGCACTGACGACGCGAGAGTCTCCACCGCGTTCTCAGTCCTCGAAGCGACAGCGTTCGCACGCGCAGGGGCCACAACACGGGCTACAGCCGAGCCTACAGATGAGCCCATTACAGCTGAGCTGACTGTGCCTTCGGCGGGAGTCACAAAGACCCCGGCAGCCGTAAGGACCGGGCCGGCCTCAGCCGCAGTGGCTGGAAAAGCCTGCGAACCCAGGTAGACCACAGCGGTTGCCCCTGCCAGAAAGCTGGGAATCAGTTTTACGAGTTGACGACGATCCATTTAGCTCGCTCCACCATAGGAAAAGTGTCCGGGGGTACCGGGCATTGAACATAAGTTTAACA
The DNA here is from genome assembly GCA_036676795.1 of Gemmatimonadota bacterium. Taxonomy (GTDB): domain Bacteria; phylum Gemmatimonadota; class Gemmatimonadetes; order Gemmatimonadales; family Gemmatimonadaceae; genus UBA4720. The sequence continues at coordinate 7,036 of JAKFCC010000050.1, read as the reverse complement.
GTTCTTTTCAGGGAGGTAAAGCCTTGACATTTATAGCCTTACCCCAACAAACCTAGCGCCCTTTAGAGCCTCTCCTGAGGGCCCTGGCGATGGCCCTTTCAGCCAGAGGCGCCATAACTCTGTACCCCGCCAAATTCGGATGGACACCGTCGCTCGAGAACTCTCGCTGAAGCCCGCCCCGCCCATCAGCAAGCGCCGAGTGGTAGTCAAGGTAGACGGCGTCAGCCCGTGCAGCGTAACGTCGAATCCAGGAATTGAGCGCAATTATTTTCGGCGCCGGCTCCACCCCTCGCTTCCAGGAGAATTCGTAGGCAGGCAGCACCGAGGCGAGCACGACTCGGATGCCGTTGGCCTGAGCGATTTCCGTCATCGAGGCAATGTTGTCCTGAATCATTTCCAGGGTGGACGGGCCAGTGTTCCCGGCGATGTCATTGGTTCCGGCAAGTATCACGACGACTCTTGGCTTGAGTGCCACGACATCCTGCCTGAAGCGCAGAAGCATCTGCGGGGATGTCTGTCCGCTGATACCGCGATTGATGTACTTCCGCCCGGCGAACTGGGTTGGAAAGTATGGCGCCCATGACTCGGTGATCGAATCGCCGATGAAAACAACCCGGCGCTCACCGCTCGCGGGGGGGCCGATGCTGTCATCGGAAGCACGATAGCGACCGAGGTTCGCCCAGTCGCCGGCCGGAGAAGGTTGCGCGCCGAGGGTGTTCCCGGCCAGCAACAGAGTGACAAGAAGCAATCGCATTACGAGTCCATGGGGTGATCGAGGAAAGATGAGTGACCCTGAAAAAATCGGGAAGCTCGCTCGCGCCGTAGATTTCAGGCACATCGGAGATGCTCATGCCGCATGATGCGCCGCTGGTTGCAACAATCACCTTCGGTCTGGGACTGGCGCTGGTCCTCGGGCTCGTCGCCGTCCGGCTTGGACTGCCTCCCATCGCCGGATATCTGGTGGCGGGAATCCTCGTCGGCCCGCACTCTCCAGGGTTCGTGGCGGACGCGAGGATCGCTGCCGAACTCGCGGACATCGGCGTAGTGCTCCTCATGTTCGGCGTAGGGCTGCACTTCTCGCTCGCCGACCTCTGGTCCGTAAAGCGGATCGCCATCCCAGGCACGGTCGCGCAGCTCCTCGTCGCAACCGGGCTGGGTGTCGCCCTGGCTGCGGCGCTCGACTGGTCGTTGGGAGCCGGACTGGTTTTCGGATTGTCTCTTTCCGTCGCGAGTACCGTTGTAGTCCTCAAGGCCCTTGAACAGCGCGGGTCGCTCGACTCCGCCGATGGACGGATCGCGATGGGCTGGCTGGTCGTTCAGGACCTGGTGATGGTTCTCGCCCTCGTCCTGCTGCCCGCCATTGCGACAGGAATGAATACAGGCGGCGTCGCGTCGATAGCCGTTCTCCTGACTCTGACCATCGTGAAAGTCGGGGCGTTCTTTGCGCTCATGCTGATCGGGGGCCGGCGACTGATTCCCTGGATTCTCGAGCGTGTCGCACGAACCGGATCACGGGAACTGTTCACCCTGTCTGTACTAGTCACGGCGCTCGGCATTGCTTTTGGATCCGCACGACTGTTCGGCGTTTCAGTTGCGCTCGGCGCTTTTTTTGGCGGCGTGGCAATCAATCGCTCGGATCTCAGCTACCGGGCCGGATCGGACGCGCTGCCTCTTCAGGATGCCTTTGCGGTTCTCTTCTTCGTGTCAGTCGGAATGCTTTTCGACCCCATGGTAGTCGTTCGCCAGCCCTTTGCTCTGGCATTGACGCTCGGGATTGTACTCGCAGCAAAAACCATCGTCGCCGCAGGTGTACTGCTATGGCGTGGATACAGGCTGCGAACTTCGCTCGTCGTCTCCGCGAGCCTCGCCCAGATAGGTGAATTCTCATTCATCCTCGCAGGCCTGGCCGTGACGCTTGGAGTCCTGCCGACAGAGGCGCGCGACCTGATTCTCGCGGCAGCGCTCATTTCGATCACCATCAATCCCGCCATGTTCGCCATCGCGAGCCGCATCGACCACGCCGCAACATCGCGACCCTACTTGCTGGACCGGCTGGAGCGCCAGCGGCACCAGCACTATGCAGGCGCGAGCAACGCAAGCGACCAACTCTCGGGACATGCGATCGTTGTGGGATATGGAAGGGTTGGACAAACGATCGTGAAAGCGTTGGTCGATCAGCAGTTTGAAGTGATCGTCGTCGAGACCAGCCGGGCGGCGGTTGACGCGGCGAGAAGTGCGGGGTTAGCCGTGATTTGGGGCGACGCTTCGCGCCCTTCGATCTTTTCGCTTGCAGCACCGCAGGACGCGCGAGTCCTCATCGTTGCAACGCCTGACCGCTTTCAGGCGCGCCAGATTCTCAAGCTTGCTGCGGCATCCAATCCTGCAATCGACACAGTCGTCCGTACGCACAGCGCTGCGGAACAGGAACACCTGGAGCGGATGGGAGTAGGACGCGCCGTGCTGGGGGAAAGAGAAACTGCGCTCGCAATGTCGCGCTACGCACTCGCCTCACTTGGTCTCAGCGATGAGCAGGCCGACGCAGCCGTGGAATGGGCGCGGGAAGGTGTGGGGTGACAGGCAGGCCCTGACGCCCCCCACTCCTGCTGACCGCAATCCTACGGTAAAGAAATAACGCGAAGCAGTTTCGCGGAGTTTACCTCATCGGAAGCTCCGCGATGAATCAGGTATTCCCCAACGACGATGTCAGCTGGACGGATCTCCCCCGGGGGTGCGAGCAAAGTCGCAGCTCTTTCGCTATTGCTCATACAAAACCAGGCGCGTCTTGTGTCGCCGGTCCAGCGCGGAAGACGCTGGGCGCTCGCGGAGTCCGCCTCGAAGCACACAGCACTTACGTCGGGAAATTCGGGGTGGCGGAATGTGTTTCCGGTGAGACGGATTTCGCCGGAGAAGTGTGCGCTTCCCAGCACCGTCCCGTCGTACGCGGTGCGGGTTTCCAGCCTGGCGAGGGTGAGGTCGCCAATCTTGTCACCAACTCTCACCGTCGCGGGGTCGAACAGCAGCCCTGAACTGGCGCGGGCTGCCCGCAATTGATCCACGGCTGCGGCTTCATTTCGCACCGGTTCGTTTTCGCGGCAGGCGACGGCAACCAATCCGAGCACCGCTAGGCCGAGACGATTCATGCTGCAGGTCCCCCAAATAAAAACGCCCCGCATTTCTGCAGGGCGTCAGAACTTCAAATCGTTACGCTGCGGAAGTCTCTTCCACCGCGGGATAAACGCTGACCTTGAAGCGACGCTTGTTCTTGTGCTCGAACTTCACGTAGCCATCGATCAACGAATAGATGGTGAAATCGGATCCGAGACCAACGTTGCGGCCAGGATGCCACTTGGTTCCGCACTGACGCACGATGATGTTGCCGGCAATGACCTGCTCGCCGCCGAACTTCTTCACGCCGCGGAACTGCGGGTTGCTGGTGCGTCCGTTTCTGGAGGAGCCTACGCCCTTTTTATGTGCCATTGTATCCGCCTTATCCGAGCTTGATGTCGTTGATCCGGACTTCCGTGAAGCCCTGACGGTGTCCCTGCTTTTTCGCGTAGTTCTTACGTCTCTTCATCTTGAAGACGACGATCTTGTCGCCGCGGCCCTGGCGGGTGATCTCGCCGGTAACGCTCGCGCCGGAAAGAGCGGGAACACCAACCTGGGTGTTCTTGCCATCCGATCCGAGGATCACGTCCGAAAAAGTCACCTTGGTGCCGGCTTCGCCGACAAGGCTTGGAATTCTGATTGTTTTGCCGGACTCGGCGCGGAACTGCTTCCCGCCGGTGCGGATGATTGCGTATGTCATTTGGGATGTCTCAAGTCTATGAACTACAGCCTTTTAACTTATCACGATCCAGCGAAATTGTCCAGTCTGCCAGTCCCCTTTTTGCATTTGGGGTCCCGCTCGGCCGGCGAGGGCTAAAGACCCTACAAAGTTTAAGGCATTCGCCGATGCAATGCAGGCTGAATATCGGCCATCCTCCGCCCGCGCAGTAAACCGTCAATCCGGCGCTTGCGCCGGACGGAGGCTTCAAATGAAAGCAATCAGACCCCACTCGGCCGGCGTGTCGTTCGGACTTTTCTTCGCGATTTTTCATACAGTCTGGATTGTTCTGGTCTTCACCGGGGTGGCTCAGGCGCTCCTGAATTTCGTGCTGCGACTCCACATGATCGTACCGATCTATCAGGTGTCGGCCTTCAACTGGACCAATGCGCTCGGCCTGCTCGCCTTCACTGCCGTCTATGGCTATGCAACCGGATTCCTGCTGGCATCCATCTGGAACCGATTCGTCGTCCATGCGCCGTACGTGCACGCGAAAGCGCTGACCACGCAACGAGCCTGACCGCGAGAGCCTCAGGCACAGGGCAAGGAGCCGCGCAGTCCGCGGCTCCTTCTTTTTAAACCCCTGGCTTCCGGCCGGCATCATAGATTCGGACGGAATGACATTACAACCCCGAGTGCCCTTGACTGCCCCGGCTTTCGCCGGGCCTGGACACGACCGGACGGAAGGCGACCTGGTCGCCGCCGCCCGCTCGGGCAGCATGGACGCATTCGAGGCGATCTACCGGGAGCATTCTCCGAAAGTCTACGCACTCTGTTTGCGGCTTTCCGGCGGAGTTCAGGCGGATGCCGTAGAGCTGCTGCAGGATGTATTCGTTCGGGCATGGAGGGGGCTGGGTTCATTTCGTGGAGACTCTGCCATTGGGTCGTGGCTGCACAGGCTGGCCGTGAACGCGATGCTCGAGAGGGCGCGCGCGAATTCGCGCCGGTTGGCGCGGGTGCTCCCGATGGAGGAGACATCAGACTTCGACGCGCCCGGGTTGCCTGAGGATCCGGACATGAGAATGGATCTGGAAAGTGCGATCGCGCGCCTGCCGCAGGGGGCGCGGATCGCGTTCGTATTGCATGACATCGAGGGATACCAACACCAGGAAATCGCGGCACAGCTGGGGATTGCAACAGGCACGGTGAAAGCCCAGGTGCATCGCGCTCACAAGCTTCTTATCAAGGCACTGGACAGATGAATGAAGAATTGATCGATCCCGAAAAACTCCGCGCGCTCGAGGCGAAGGTGGCCGGGCTGCCGCGTGCAATTCATCCACCCGATGTCTGGAATGAGATTCGTGAGAAGATCGAGCGCGATTCCATCACTCCTATTGGAAGATCCACGGCATCGCCTGCCATTCGATTCTGGCAGAAGCCCGGATTCATGCTCGCCGCCACGGTTCTGCTCATCGCTTCCACCTCCGTCACTACAATGATCGCCCTGCGCGGAGACAGCGCAGCGCGAGACAGTGCGAGTGTGGCATCAGCTCGTCCGGCAGCAATGCCCGCTTCGTTCCTTCAGTTTGCCGCAAAGGAGAACAACTACATCCAAACAGCAAATCGGCTGCAGGCCATTGTGGAGTCAGAAGGATCAACACTTTCGCCCGAAACAGTCGCGAAACTGAAGAAGAGCATCGCCGTCATCGATGCGGCAATCCTGGAAGCCAGGGAGGCGCTGGCCGCCGATCCCGCAAACAGGGATCTCATCGAGATTCTGTCCTCGAGTTATGACAAGAAGCTCGACCTGCTGCGCCGTTCAGCGGCGATGGGACGCAGCTGAAAATGAAAATGTGGATGATTGCTGCCGCACTGCTCTTCGGCGCCGCATCGGCGGGAGCACAGGCCAAGGTGGAAAAGGGGATGAAGCTGGAGAAAACCGCTTCATTTCGTATCTACAGTCTCGCGGGCACGGTTCGGATTATTGGCTGGAATCGCGACTCACTGCATGTGCGGGGAAGCATAGCGAGGGGCGATGAATTCCATATGGGTGGTTCGCCTTCGGGAGCAAAGATGTTCGTCGAGAATGCGGACGAGCGTAATCCCGGGGAGGCGGTCATCGAAGTTTTCGCTCCAGTTCGTTCCAGGATTTGGGTGAAGACCGCAACTGGATCGGTTACAGTCTCGGATTTCCTTGGCGGGCTCGACATTTATACTGTGAGCGGAGCCATAAATGTCACGGGCAGTCCCGACGACATGAACGCCGAAGCCATTGATGGCAACATCAGGATATCCGGCTCGCCGCGTTTCGTGCGCGCGAAAAGCGCCAGCGGACGGGTGGAGTTCAACGGGAACTGTGATGACGCGACATTGTCCACAGTGAGCGGAGGAGTGACTGTCGAACGCGGAGTATTCGAGCGTGCCCGCTTTGAAAGCGTTACAGGTCCCATCCGGTTCGCCGGTGCAATTTCATCGGGCGGATCCGCCGTGTTCGACACCCACAGTGGAATCACTGACATCGCAATGGCGAAAAACGCTGATGTTGATATTTCGCTTGTGACTATCGCGGGTAAGATCTCGAATGCTCTCACATCGAGCCGACCGATTCCGGGACGTTACGGGCGCGGGGGTGAGCTTACTACTACAAGCGGAGACGGTGGTGCACAGCTCGTCGCAAAATCGTTCAAGGGAAACATCACGCTCAAGACCGTGAAATAGCTTTCAACCCCTGAGCGGTTGCCGGCATCCTATTGGTGCACGAACGCGCACCAACACTCAAGGAGCCGAAATGTTCAAAATGAAACGCCGTACTCTCGGTCTCGTCCTCGCCTTCTCTGTCGCAGGGGCTGCAGCGGCGATCGCGGGACCACCATGGATCTCGATCGAGTATCCGGTGAACCCCCTCGATCCCGCCGCGAAGGGTGGATTCGTCACCGTACGCACTTACCATCATTCCGATCTCGTGAGCTTCGACATCGGGGGGACCGCAGAGGGACTGGTGAACGGCCAGCGCCAGTCAGCCAAGCTCGACATCCGCCCACTCAAGCTGGCTGGTACCTATGTGGTGAACTGGAAGAAGCCAGCGAGCGGCAACTGGGCGCTGATCATTTCCACCAAACGTGACGGCCAACACATGGCAACCGCAGTCGTAAAGGTCGATGGCGCCGGTCAGGTGGCATCCGTCACAGTTCCTTCGCGGACCATTGAGAATGGAAGGTGGACTGTTCCACGGCCGGTCGCGGCCGCGGAGATCGACGCACTGCTCCGAACAGG
>JAKFCC010000049.1:0-4104 GCA_036676795.1 Gemmatimonadota bacterium | reverse complement strand
TCCGGCGGAGTTGCTGTGTGGGCTCACGTTGGCGGGTTCGTGGCCGGTGTATTTCTCGTCAAGATCTTCGAGGATCGGAGACTTGTGGACGAGCGGATGAAGCTCGCGCGATTTCGAGGGTGAGCCGAGGGGCATGACTCTGCCTGTTACCTGATCGTTACCGCATACAATGCGCGGCCAGATACCAATGGTTCCAGGGCTTCCGTAGATTTCAGCTCGAACGTACCGCCACCCTCGGAGCCACAAGTGAAGCTCATACCGCGCGACGAACAATTCTACGACTTGTTTTCAGAGGTCGCGAACAGACTCTCGTCTTCCGCAGACCTTCTCAATCAGCTTTTCAAGAGCCCCGGACAGCTCGATGTCCACGTGTCGAACATCAAGGTGCTCGAGCACGAGGCCGATGACCTGACGCACGAAATCATCGACCGGATCGACAGAACTTTTGTAACTCCATTTGATCGCGAGGATATTCACGAGCTGGCTAGCCACCTCGATGAAGTCGTTGATCTTGTTGACGGGGCCGCACGGCGCGCCCAGATCTTTCGTATCACGACTGCACGGCCGGCAGGAATAGCGCTCTCCGACGTGCTTGTACGTGCTGCGGAGTGTGTTGAGACTGCAGTGAAGGGAATGAGGGACCCCAAGACGGTGAACAAGGGGAGTCGCGAGCTAAAGGCTCTCGAGGAAGAGGGCGACGCGATCTACCATGAGGCAATGGGCGCGCTCTTCACCGAAGGGCTCGACGCGCTGGAAGTCATCAAGTGGAAGGAGCTGTACGACAAGCTCGAGGATGCAATCGACCAATGCGAGGACGTGGGGAATGTGCTGCAGAGCATTTCCCTGAAGAACGCATAAATGGAGCTTTACTATGTCCTGGCGATTGTCGTCGTCGCCCTGGTTTTCGATTTTATCAATGGGTTTCACGATTCAGCGAACTCGATCGCCACTATCGTGGGAACCCGAGTTCTCAGTCCCGGAGCTGCGGTCATGTGGGCCGCCTTCTTCAACTTCATCGCGGCTTTTGTTTTCACCACCGCGGTTGCCAAAGCCATCGGCAAGGGACTGATCGACCTTAATATCGTCACGCCGAACGTGATCCTTGGCGGCTTGATCGGCGCCATTGCCTGGAACCTGATCACCTGGTTTTACGGCATTCCATCCAGTTCGTCCCACGCACTGATCGGCGGATATGCCGGTTCGGCTGTCGCCAAGGCAGGAATGGGGGCGCTGCTGTGGGGCAAGAAATGGATCGAGACGCTGGCATTCATCTTCATCTCGCCGCTGTTCGGAATGCTCCTGGGATTCATCCTCATGGTTGCCGTGTTCTGGATGTTCAGTCGCGGAAATCCGGGACGAATAAACCGGTTCTTCAAGAAGGGACAGCTGGTGAGCTCGGCCCTCTTTTCCCTGGCGCACGGTGGTAACGACGCACAAAAGACGATGGGCATCATGGTGGGTCTGCTCGTTTCCGTGGAACCACTGCTTGCGAAAGAAACGGGATTTCTCCGCCACCTGTACGTTCCCAGCGCTGAGCACATTCCGTGGTGGGTAATTCTTTCTGCGCACCTCGCGATTGCACTCGGCACATTGTTTGGCGGATGGCGAATCGTTCACACAATGGGATCGCGAATCACACGCCTGAGGCCGGTCGGTGGTTTCTGCGCTGAGACGGCAGGCGCAATTGCGATCATGATGGCCACGAATCTCGGCATACCGGTGAGCACCACGCATACGATCACCGGCGCCATTGTAGGTGTGGGTGCGACGAACCGCATGTCCGCGGTTCGCTGGGGCGTAGCGGGCCGCATCGTCTGGGCCTGGGTGCTGACGATCCCCGCCGCTGCGGGCATCGGAGCTCTCAGCTACTACCTGTTGAAGACATTCGTGGGCGCGTAACAGGTTTCTGAAAACAGAGGGGCCGGCTGATGTCAGCCGGCCCTTTTTCGTTTGGTGTCCGCTCCGGACGAGGATGGTGCAGCTGTCAGGTTACACTCCGGGCATCTCTGTCTGGAGCCCGCCGGGGGCGGGTGGGAAGATTGCTGTAATGGTAGTTCCTTCACCCTGTGTGCTTTCGGCCCTTACCCGGCCCCCGTGTGCTTCAGTCATGTGTCTCACTATGGAAAGACCCAGCCCGGTGCCACCCTGTTCTCTCGAGCGCCCCGGATCGGCGCGATAGAATCGCTCGAAAATCCTGGGCAGGTGCTCGGGTGAAATTCCCTCGCCCGTATCGCGCACACCCACAGCCACACCGCCCGGTTCCCGTGCGGCGAACACGGTGACAGAGCCTGCAGCAGTATGCCGAAGTGCATTCTCTACGAGATTGGAGAGGATCTGCCTCAATGCAGTTCGGTCAACGAACAACTCCGTGGCGTCATCCGGAATATCGTCAGCGAGGATAATCCCTTTGCGGCGTGCCTCCGGCTGATTTGCTGCGGTTACTTCCGCCGCCGCCGTCCTGAGATTCAGAAGTGTCGGGTGGGGAACCCAGCCGCCTGACTCGATTCTCGAAAGATCGAGCAGCTCGTCCACTATGCGCTGCATGCGGCGCGCGTTCGACAGAATCATCCCCGCAAATTCCTTTCGGACTGGCCCAGGGGGATCGTCGTCAACGAGTGTCTCGGCAAATCCCGTGAGTACGGTCAGGGGTGTCCTCAGCTCGTGCGACACATTCGCGACGAAATCGCGGCGCATGGTTTCGAGACCCTCGATCTGTCCGCCTAGCTCGTGGATCGTCGCAGAAAGTTCCCCGACCTCGCCGGACGCTTCGACCATTGGACGGCTGAAGTCGCGATCTGCCATGGCTCGCGCGACGTCGCGCAACTCTCTCACCGGACGGGAAATGTTTCTCGCAAAGTAGAGCGAAAGGAGAATCGCCAGGCCGAGGGCGACAACACCTGCCGACACAACATCGCGGCGCGCCCTGTCGAAGATTGCGTCGATTGCGCGTGTGCTCACGGAGACACGTGCAATCCCGCGCGGCACGGCGACAGCCACGTACAATTCTTCATCCCCGCGAGATGCGCTCACTCGTCGCGCCGATCCAACCGCGCCTTTTCTTGCCTGCAATACCTCGGGGCGCGATCCGTGATTTGCGAGACCGGCCAGTGCGATGCCGTCGAACTCGGAGTCGCCTACGACAGTGCCGTCGGGGTTGATTAGGGTAACCCGGCGTCCAAGAGCCTGTGCGGCTTCATCAGCCAGCCCGTCAGCATTGATCGTGTTGTCCCACTGCGCTGCGACGAGTCTTGCTTCGCGCGCGAGCCCATTTCGCGTCTCTTCGGCCATTCTCGCAGGCAGACTCCGGTCTAGGATTCCCACGATTGCCGCGATCAGGACTGCGATGACCGTGCACGAGTAGAGCAGGAGGCGATGGCCGAGCTTCACCGTGCGGCCTTTGAGGAGATGCGATACCCGAATCCGCGAACTGTTTCGATGAGGTCGCCAGCCTGTCCCAGCTTGGTGCGAAGACGCTGGATATGCATGTCCACAGTACGTGTTTGAATGTCCGGAGCGGCGTCCCAGACCGCCTCCAGCAGGTGCGCGCGTGCCTGCACTCGTCCCTTCCTGTCGACAAGGAGAAGAAGGAGCTTGTACTCGGTGGGCGTCAGGTCAACTGGTTCATCGGATACCGTCACCGAATGTGCCCTTCGATCGATGCGCAAAGATCCGATGCGTACTATTGCCTCGCCTGTGCCCCGGGCGCTGGTTCTCCGAAGAATTGCACCAACCCTGAGGATGAGTTCCTGCGGGCTGAAAGGCTTGGTGAGATAGTCGTCTGCGCCGAGCGTCAGTCCCCGGATCCTGTCGGGCTCATCGCGGCGGGCGGTAAGCATGAGTACGGGAGTATCCGCGATAGACTCGTCGCTTCGGATCTCCTGGAGTACATCGAAGCCCGACATGTCGGGCAGCATGAGGTCAAGGACTATCAGTCCAGGGCGCTCGTGGCGCGCGGCGGCGAGCGCATCCGTACCGCTTGTAGCGGTAGAAACTCTGAATCCGGATTTGGCGAGGTGATACGCGACGAGGGCGACAATGTCTGGTTCGTCGTCGACAACCAATACGCGCTCGCCCTCGGAGGGCTCTGTCATTCCCTGAAGGTTG
>JAKFCC010000048.1:0-4195 GCA_036676795.1 Gemmatimonadota bacterium | reverse complement strand
CAGCTTTCGTGTACTGGTCGAGGAACGCCCATCCCACCGATGTGATCGAAGTGCGTGATCGTCCCCACACGGCCTGGGGACGCATCAAGAGGTACATGGGAGATTTTGGACGGAGCACCCGTTCGCTCACAACCGGCCCGCGCTTTCTTGCCGCGCTCGCACTGTCACTGCTTTCCTGGATAGGCCAGCTCGTCACCTTCCATTATGCGGCGCAGGCCGCCCATGTGGACATGCCCGTGGCTGGAAGTCTTGCCTGTTTGCTTGCGATCAACCTTGGTCTGGTGATTCGCGCGACGCCGGGCAATGTGGGGTTCTTTCAGTTCGTCTATGCGCTGAGTGCGGAGCAGTTCGGGGTAGCGCGGCCCGACGCAATTGCCGTCTCGCTGCTGATTCAGACGCTGCAGATAATCCCGATGACACTGCTCGGAGTCGCACTCGCTCCCGAATTCATTTTCGGGAGACACAAGGCGAAGTCAGTCGATGTCGAAGGGCCGGAAAGTCTGTCTGAAGTAATAGTTCCGCCACAGATCCCTACCCCGGACCAGGTGGAGCAGCTCGACGCGGAGACCGAGCCGCACAGGGGATAGCGTGCGGGTGCGGGGCTGAACGTAAAAGCAACGTACGGCTATTGGCTCCTGGCTGACGCTATTGGCTCCTGGCTGACGCTGTTGGCTATTGGCTAGCCAACGGCCAATAGCATTAAGCGAATAGCCAACAGCCGTATTGTGCAGTCCCGCACCACCCAAAGCCCTATTTCCGGACCGTAACATCCACGCTGTAACCGTCCTTGGCTAGCAGCGTTCTGAGCAGCTCGATGGCGCTCTCGTTTGCCCGCGTGACCAGCTGCATCTGCGAACCAGCGGCAGTCAGCTGCGTGCGCGCCTGGCGCTGAATGGTTTCCCTGTCCTCTGTGGTGAAGGGATTCCAGAGTCCTCCCCGCTCATCGTACGTTTTCATGTCGGTGACCTCGACGGCGATGAGCTTCGCGCCCGGTATGGTGATGGTGATGCGCTTGGCGGCGTGATCGATCGACACTGAGGGGTTGTCACTGAGGTCGATGCCCGCGAGCAAGCGGCCCGTAACGACGACCAACGAGCGTTTGGTAGATCCGTACCAGGTATTCTCATATACGATCACATCGCGAACAGTGGCCTCGCTCGAGACCAGCTTGGCGACTGCACGGATCTGCTGAATGACGAGGTCGTTGGTGATGCGCGTCTCATTTTTCCCGAAGATCCGTCCGGGAGTGAACCTGGAGGCGCAGTACCCCATGAAGATGACTGCGAACAGCGCAGCTATTGCCAGCAGCGTTCGGGGATTCAGGATCGACGCTGTCTGTGTCTTCGGTGGAAGCTGGTCAGTCATTTGGTTGCCTTCGGATTGTTGCGATGCACTCTATGGTTCGAGTATCGCACGCTGATGGCCATTATGAAACCACCCTATGGCGCCAATTTGTGGTTTCGCTTGTTAGGCGCGTGACAGACCTATCGGATCTACAGACAATCCGGTGCGTGTTGCCCGCGCCGGCTCTCGCCGCTGGTGCAGCGCCCGCACGGCGGGAAGATATTCCGGCGGCATCAGGAGACGCTGGATGATGGGCCCCAGTCCCGCCCGAACCAGGACGGGATAGCATCGGAGAAATGGGCGCAGCCAGTTCGCGCGCCTTAGGTGCAGCTCGTCTAGCACGTAGTCCGGTGCGAGCACCCCCTGAACGCGGAGAAGCAGGCTGTGCCGCCAGGCGCCGAGCTGTTTCCGGTAGGACGCGTACAGGGCCACGGTTCCATCGCTCTTTACCAGGTCGCGGCGCATGTGGAGTTCGCGGTCCAGCTTCCAGTCTGCATATCCCGTCGGGAGATCAGGTATCCCCAGTCCTTTTCCAACCCGGTAGAAAACATCATACAGCTCGTTCTGTTCTTCTCGATTCAGAGGACCAGCGAGCAGCTCATGCGCGCGTTCGGAATAGTCGATGAGCATGTACAGAACGTCGCGATGAGCCCAGTCAGGTATCTGCTGTCCGCGCTTATTCTCCACCGCTCCGTGAACCGCGCGTATTCGTTCCAGTGTTTTTGCAGCCGTGGCCGCGTCAGCGAAGACGATGTGCTGCGCGTATCCAGCGGTCGAGAAGAGCCGCCCAACCGGATCGCCCGGCAGCTTTCCGGTGAAGAACAACCAGTCCACCGCGCGGTTCAGCGCAAACTCTGCGGCCGATCCGGCAAAGATGAGGAGCACCATGTCTCCGTCACCCCAGATCCTGCGGACGACGGAACCCCTGCGAACGAACTCGTCCTGCTGCATCATGTACCCGTTTGGCGTATTGTTCTAAAGTACTCTGTACTGTAAAGTATCTTCCTGCCGGGCCGTGGAGTAGTGTCTTGTTGGGTTGGCCCGGCGGCGATCGCTATCCCGGAAAAGTCAAACGGCGCCCCGGTTGGGGCGCCGCTCGACAAATCCTTGCGGTACTGATGGAGGCGCGGGGATTCGAACCCCGGTCCGAAAGCAGATTCACCACAGCGTCTACGTGCGTATTCCTCTGATTAGTGTCTCCAGTCGCTGGCCAGAGGGCAGCCCACTACTGAACAAGCTTTCTAAAGTTTCGCCGAGCGCCGGAAAGCGCGACACCCGACTATCCCGAATTTGCGATACTCTCTAAACCGCCTCAGGAGGGCTTTCTAAAGAGCAGGTGCAGCAACTCCTAAGAGTTACGCAGCCAGGGCCAAGTTGTTGTTGGCAGTTGAAAATTTACCCGCTTATTTAACCAGGACACGGATGACCTGGGCACGCAGCCACAGCTTCACTAATTCCGTCGAAGCCAGTCGCCCCCGTTCTTGAATCTTAGCGGATCGGGACCCCCAAGTCAATCCAGCCCCAGCTGACAAGCCACTTTACAGGACATGACTTAAAAGCCTTGGGAGCAATGACTTATCAAATCCCCTTCCGGCTTGACGAGACGAACGTTTTCCTTGGCAAATCTCGAAGCTCATCCATACTTTTGTGGGTCGAATTTCCCCATGCGCAAATCGTTTTTCGGAGACTGATTGGACCAGGAAGACCTCACCATCGGCGGCAAGATCAGGCTGACCGCCGTCATAATCCTGGTCCTGGTTTCCCTGCTCATCCTCGCTCCCGCTCCCGCCTATACCCTCTGGCAGCTCGAGATCGCTGCCACGGAATGGTGCTACTATCTCGCCATTTTTGCCCTGGTGCTGTTGCTTCCGGGATGGCGCAGCGGACGGTACAGTCTGATGTCCTCACTCCTCGCGCTCATGGCTTTCTGTATCAGCGCGATCCCGCTGATTCGCGCATTCGAGGTCGGCGAAACACTTCCCGCCGAACTGGAGCACGCCTTTGGGCCTTCCGTCCCGCGCGAAGTCGAGGGAGCGCCCGCTCTCCTCAAGCCAATCACGCTGCGGCTGCTGCTGAACGGGGCCGAGTCCCCAAACGTGGATGTGCAGACTTTGAACTATGCGTCGCGCCAGACGGGGTTCCTCCGGATGGATCTGTACAAGTCGAGCGTGCTCCCCTCCCCGCGTCCAGTCGTCATCGTTGTGCACGGAGGTTCATGGAGGGGCGGCGATCGCACTGACCTTCCAGACCTGAACTACTATCTCGCGGCACGCGGTTATCATGTGGCAGCCATTGGATACCGTCTTGCGCCGCAGTCCAAGAATCCGGCCCAGACGGAAGACCTGAACGAGGCGATTGGCTACCTCAAGCAGAATGCGTCACCCCTCGGTATCGATCCCAATAGAATGGCGCTGGTCGGAAGATCAGCCGGCGGACATCTGGCTCTGCTAAGTGCCTACACGAAACGCGATCCGAGCATCAAGGGTGTCGTAGCTCTGTATCCACCCACGGATCAGTTGTACGGCTACCAGAATCCCTCGCGGATCATCCCTTCCCGGGAGATCCTGCGCAATTACATAGGGGGAACTCCCCAGACCCACCCGCGGGAGTATATCTCCAACTCTCCGATCGTGTACGTGGGCGCAACCTCACCGCCAACCCTTCTCATTCACGGAACAAAAGATGAGCTCGTCTCAGTTCGACAGAGCCGAATGCTCGCCGAGCGACTCGAGGCAAACGAGCGACCCCACCTGCTGATGGAATTCTCCTGGGCGACGCACGGATGCGACTACGTGTTCAACGGGCCGTGCGGGCAGTTGAGTACGTACGCAATAGAACGGTTTTTGGCTGG
>JAKFCC010000047.1:0-2563 GCA_036676795.1 Gemmatimonadota bacterium | reverse complement strand
GATAAACATAATCAGAAGGCCTGCCGTGCCCTGTTGATTACTTCTTCTTTTTCGGGGCGATGACCATGATCAGCTGGCGTCCTTCCATCTTAGGATGCTGTTCGACCGAACCGTACTCGAGCAGGTCTTGTTCAACCCGCTTGAGGAGTTCCATCCCCAGCTCCTGGTGGGCCATCTCACGGCCGCGGAATCGCAAGGATACCTTGGCCCTGTCCCCGTCACTCAGGAAACGTACCAGGTTGCGCAGTTTTACCTGGTAATCCCCTTCCTCCGTCCCTGGACGAAACTTGATTTCTTTTACCTGAATCTGCTTCTGGTTTTTCTTCGCCGCGGCAATCTGCTTCTTCTTTTCGAAGATCGACTTGCCGTAGTCCATCACCCGGCAAACCGGCGGGACTGCGTCTGCGGAAATTTCTACCAGATCAAGCTTGGCTTCTTCAGCAATACGAAGCGCTTCATCAATCGAGACGATGCCAATCTGCTCGCCGTCAGCGCCAATTAACCGAACCTCGCGTGCCGAGATATTCTCGTTGATCGGGGCTTTCGGTGCAGCTCGTTTATCTTGTCTCATTTCACGCTTAATAATAATTACTCCAAATCTGGGCGACCACGCCGGGAAACCGCTTGCGCGAGGAACTCAGCGAATTCGGCGACGGGCATCGAGCCCAGGTCAGCACCTTCACGAGTACGCACAGCGACAGTCTGCATCTCGACCTCCCGATCTCCAATAACCAAGAGAAAGGGAACCTTGAGCAAAGTATGCTCGCGGATTTTAAAGCCGATCTTTTCATTTCTCAAGTCGGACTTGGCACGAAATCCGCTTTGGTTGAGAGTTTTTTCGACCTCGGCGGCAAAATCTGCCTGTTTATCAGTGATATTCATGATCACTGCCTGGGTCGGCGCCAACCACGCGGGGAACGCGCCCTCGTAGTGTTCGATCAGAATCCCGACGAAGCGCTCGAACGAACCGAGGATCGCGCGGTGAAGCATGACCGGGTGCTTGCGGCTGTTGTCTTCGGACACGTATTCGGCGCCCAGACGGATCGGCAGGTTAAAATCGAGCTGCAGGGTACCACACTGCCACACGCGACCAAGGCAATCTTTGAGCGAGAACTCGATCTTCGGCCCGTAGAAAGCCCCTTCGCCCGGTTGCAGATCGTACGCCAGGCCCGCGCTATCGAGTGCGGCGGCCAGCGCTGCTTCGGCGCGATCCCACAACTCATCGGAGCCGACGCGTTTTTCCGGACGAGTGGACAGCTTCATCTCGACTTCGGTAAAGCCGAAGTCCCGGTAGACGTCCATGGTCAGCTTGATGAAGGCAGCGGATTCGGCCTGCATCTGCTCTTCGGTGCAGAAGATATGCGCATCGTCCTGGGTGAAGGCACGCACGCGCATGATGCCGTGCAGCGCACCCGATGGCTCGTTACGGTGGCAGGCACCGAACTCAGCCAGGCGCATCGGCAGCTCGCGGTAGCTTTTCAGGCCCTGGTTGAACACCTGCACGTGGCAAGGGCAGTTCATCGGCTTGATGGCGTAGTCGCGGTTTTCCGACTGGGTAGTGAACATGTTGTCGGCGTAGTTGGCCCAGTGCCCGGATTTCTCCCACAGGCTACGGTCAACCACTTGCGGCGTCTTGATCTCCAGGTAGCCGTTTTCACGCTGGACCTGGCGCATGTACTGCTCGAGCACCTGGTACAGGGTCCAACCGTTCGGATGCCAGAACACCATGCCCGGGGATTCTTCCTGGGTGTGGAACAGGCCCAGGCGCTTGCCGATCTTGCGATGGTCACGCTTCTCGGCTTCCTCGATACGCTGGATGTAAGCCGCCAGTTGCTTCTTGTCGGCCCAGGCAGTGCCGTAGACGCGCTGCAACTGCTCGTTCTTCGCATCGCCACGCCAATAGGCGCCGGACAGCTTGGTCAGCTTGAAAGACTTCAGGAAGCGGGTGTTCGGCACATGCGGGCCACGGCACATGTCGACGTATTCTTCGTGGTAGTACAGGCCCATGGCCTGCTCGTCCGGCATGTCTTCCACCAGACGCAGCTTGTAATCCTCGCCACGCGCCTTGAACACTTCGATGACTTCGGCACGCGGGGTCACTTTCTTGATGACGTCGTAATCTTTCTCGATCAGCTGCTGCATGCGCTGTTCGATGGCCGCCATGTCTTCCGGCGTGAAAGGACGCTCAAAGGCGATGTCGTAATAGAAGCCTTCGTCGATGACAGGCCCGATGACCATCTTCGCGCTCGGGTACAGCTGCTTGACCGCATGGCCCACCAGGTGCGCGCAAGAGTGGCGAATGATCTCCAGCCCCTCTTCATCCTTTGGCGTGATGATTTGCAGCGTGGCGTCGCTGTCGATGACATCGCTGGCATCGACCAGTTTGCCGTTGACCTTGCCAGCCAGGGTGGCCTTGGCCAGGCCCGCGCCGATGGATGCTGCGACCTCGGCTACGGAAACCGGGTGATCGAATGAACGTTGACTGCCGTCGGGAAGAGTAATAGTTGGCATGGCGCCTCCTCTCCTAGTGGTGACCCCTACCAAAGGTCACGTGGGTTGGGAT
>JAKFCC010000046.1:0-5090 GCA_036676795.1 Gemmatimonadota bacterium | reverse complement strand
GCCGGCCGAGGCCAGCACGACGCAGCCGAACGAGAGCGCGACGGACAACGCCCAGACTGCGTCGAACCAGCCCTATGAGGACCCGGCCAACAATTATCAGGAGCCGGCGCCAAGTTATCAGGATGCCAGCAACGAGTCCTATGACGACGGCTCGAGCGGGTTCGGCGACGACGAGTGGGCCTGACGGCGGCTTCGTAGCCATTAGATGAAGTGAAGAGACCCGCCCGGCAACAGGCGGGGCTTTTCTATTGGGCGCAGGTGTCAGGGCGCCCGATGGAGCGAATGTCCGAGATGGGGTGGGGAGCCGAACCTCGCCGGGCCCACTAGGAATGGTCCGGATGGCCCCCGTCAGCAGACGTCAAACTGAGGTGACCGCAACCCTCATGCGATGAGACCTGCCAGTCGCTCGATGAACCAGAACGCCGCCAGAGCTCCAATAGCGTAGGTCGC
This sequence comes from Gemmatimonadota bacterium, assembly GCA_036676795.1. Lineage (GTDB taxonomy): Bacteria > Gemmatimonadota > Gemmatimonadetes > Gemmatimonadales > Gemmatimonadaceae > UBA4720. The sequence goes on along the minus strand of JAKFCC010000046.1, from coordinate 4,640 downwards.
AGCCGAAAGTGCCCGCCGTTCCAAGATGGCCGGAAGCTTAAGCCACCGCGCCAGCGCCAACACGCCCAGAACCGCGCCGATAAACGCGAGCTGCCCCAGCTCCACGCCGAGGTTGAAAGCGAACAGCGCGAGCGGAACATCACCCGGCGGTAAGCCGATCTCGGTTAGAGCGCCCGCGAAGCCAAACCCATGAAGCAGTCCGAACGTAAAGGCGACGACCCACGGCCATCTGGCCGTCAGGCTCTCCTGGCCCCTTTGGCTCCGGATGATTTCGCATGCGAGCAGGAGAATGCTGAGCGCGATCACCGCTTCAACCGGGGGCCCTGGTAACTTTACCAGGCCGAGTGTCGCGAGGCTTAGCGTGATCGAATGTGCCAGCGTGAACGCCGTCACCGTGATCAGGAGGACGCGGGTGCTACGGACAATGAGGACAAGCGCCAGCACGAAGAGCAGGTGGTCGAACCCAAGCAGGATATGTTCAACGCCATGTGCGAGATAGGCGCCCGCAATGGCCATCGGCCCTCGCGAGACGGCAATCTCCACCCAAGGCTGCGATGGGCGCACGAGGGTGGTCGACAGTGCGCCGTCGAGCGTCTGCACGCGAACCAGGACGTCCGTTATCGTCGCTTGCAACCCGAGAAACTGAATTCGCTGGCCAGCGAGCCCCTCGGGCACCTCGATCAACCGTCGCTCGACCAGGGAGTCCGCGAATTCGCGCGAACTGGGCTCCGTGACATTTCGCGTGCTGTCAGGGAACTTAAGCGCGACCGGCAGCCGCATTCCGGAAAGCAAAGGCGTCCGCCAAAGCACGTCGAACTTGTTGGCGGCCGTCTCCGTGATCGAGAGAAAGGCGGGCCGCGCCTCATGCGCAAACGCGCCTGCCACGGACGCAACGGATAGAGCTATCGCGAGCAATACGGAGAACCGGAAGCGAGTGATGTGCGCCTGCCAGACCATGTCGTTACTGCCTGAGCGATCGGGGCAGGACGATCTCGTAGCGCGCCTTGATCGTGTCGATCACCTTTCGCTTCGCATCCATTCGTTGCTCGTTGGTCCACTCGGACTTGACCATGCCTTCGATCGTCTCGAAGGGGGGCACGCGGCCCGGTGTCACGGAGTCGATCCAGACCAAGTGCCATCCGAACCCGGATTCGATCGGTCCCAGCCAGGTCCCGGGACTAAGCTTGAAGAGCTTCGCGGCGAATGTGCCGCCGAACATGCTCGCGACCTGCTCTGCTGAGCGATCCCCGTAATAGTCCTGGAGCATGAAAACGTCGGCGAGACTCTCATTGTCCGCCGCCGAGGCTGTCTTTCCCGCGAGGGTGACCAACACACGTTCCGCGTCGGCCTTCGTGTTGCCCGCCCGATGATCGAAAGAGAAATAGAGGTGCCTGAATGATATTAGGGCAGGCAGCGCAAAGCGATCGCCATTCTTGTCGAACCAAGTCCTGAGGTCAGAGGTCAGCGGGTCGGGAACGCTGGACATATCCTCAGCGAGAAAGTCCATTTTCTGCGCCAGTCGCCGGATGACGATCGCATCACCCTTGTCCATGCCAAGCGCCACGGCCTCGCGGTACATCACCTGCTCCCGGACCTTGGCCTCGACGAGGCCCCGAATTTCGCTGGCTGTCGGCGCGCGCTGCCACTGGGCCGCCCACGCAATGGTCATCTGAGCGACGTCGTCGTCAGACACCTCAACCCGATTGGGCAACTCTCGCCGATCAGCTTCCGGGTTCAGCATGCGGTAGCCCGCGAATAACATCGCCCCGGCGATCAAGAAGTGGACAAGCGGCTCTCGCGACAACCGCCGCGCCCACGATGGCTTCGGGCCGCTATCCGATGAACTACTCTGAATATCCATGGTGCCTCACCGCTCGATCCGACTGAGCGAATGGCTCGCTTACGGTTTGGCCTCCTCCATTTCGTAATTCGCGTACCCAAACTCATTGCTTCGAGCGGCCACAAGCTTGCCGCCGAGCTTGTAGACGGTGACGTCGAAATCCGACCCGTCGATGTTCGTGGTGATGCGACCGTCACGGATTTGGTACTCGGCAGACGACCCGGTCTCGCCCGCGTGCAGCGCGCCGAACATATCCCCCACGGTCGGCAGCGCGCCGGCAACACTGGTGATCATGCGCTTGCCACCCGAGCCATACGTGATTTCGAATCTCTCTCCGGTCACGGTATTTTTGACCTGCAACGACTTGCCGCTGACCAGATCCTTGAGCTGCGTATCGTCCAATGCAGTAGCGCCGCGCTGCTTGAGATCGGCAACGGTCACGCCAGGAGGAGCCTTAGCGCGCGCAGCGTCGGTCGGCGTGTACCAAATGGGCGAACCCCAGGCGCGTTCTTGTACTGACGCCGGCACCCCGCTCGGCGGCGCGACGCCCACTTTCTTGGCGTCCAGCGTGCTCCAGCGCGGCGTCGGAATCTGCAATGCCCTGACGTAGTAGAAGGCGTGCTGGCTCGGATCGAATTCAGGGTCCTTCCAGACCGTCTTCAGCTCGACCGCCCCGATCGTGTTCGTGTAGGTGGCTTGCTTGATGTCGACCGTGCTTCCGATCGAGGGAAGCTTGCCAGTGGCTTTGTCGACCTGGCGATTACCGGCCCAGACGACGTCAAAGACCTTTTCGAAAATTTGGCCGTTCTTCGTCCAACCCTTGATGACCTGGACACGGTCAAGATTGGCATCGTCCGGGTCCTTCAAGGCCGAAACGATGAAGGTCGGCGCATCACCTTTCAGAGGAGGCAGGTCGCCGCCCATGGGCACGCCTTTGGTGTAGGCGACCTTCGCCCAGTCCCTTGGCTTGAGTGCGTCAGTGCCGAAATCCCACCCACCGAACATGCGGACCTTCATGCGCACCCCGCTCGTGGCGAAGGTCTCCTTGCGCTGCATCGCAGCGAAGATCGACTCGCGGGTGTTTTCCTCGGCCCAAACTCCGCCCAGACCGGAGGTACTCGTCTCGAGCACCGACATGCCGGCTTCGACTTTGCCAGCCATGCGAATTTGGGGGGAAGCGTCGAGCCCGCCATGCTGGCCGAAGAAATTCGACGCGGTGTAGGAAACGACGGTGTTGTGAGAGTCGCTCGCTCCGACGACCCCAAATTTATAGGGGTTGTAGCCCCGCGCCTCCTGCATCGCCAAACCGTTCTGATAGGCCTCCCGGATGTAGCTGCCGTGCGGTCTCGACACGCTGTTATCGACGCCCAGCAGAAAGCTCATGATCTCGAAATTGGCGAACTCGTCGTTCGGCGAGAGCACCGGGTGGGTCTCGGAGACGCCCTTGATTTGCTTGATCTCCGATAGGGGCTCGTTGTTCACGCGTTGTTGCGCCCAAGCGGCATCAATCGGACGCCCCTTGTTGTCGACCTCCAGGGGAAACATGATGCCGTCGGAGAGGTTGGCGTTGTGCGAAATGGCCAGCAGCTCATTGCCAGCCTTTCGCTGCCCATCCATCCAGGTCCAAAGATCCTCGGGATGGACGGAATCAATCGCCGTGAACGGCAGCGCTGGCACCTTCTTCGAGTCTTTGAAAAAGACGTTGCGATGCATGTTTCGGCTGTTGGGCGCCGAGGTCCATTCATAGGCGGCGAATGTCGTAAACTTGCCCGGCTGGTAGAACTTGTCGGCGATGTCGATCGTCTGTTTCCAGACGGTTCCGGCCGTGCTGGGATCGAGCAACTCCTTGATCGGCTCCTCCTTGGCGAGGCTGCCGGCCAACCATTTGAAGATCGGGATGACGTCGGCAGGCGTCCGCACCTTCAATTTCTCAGCGATTGGCTGCTTGCTCAAAGGGGAGGTCGGATCATTGGCAAGTCGAACCATGCCCATGTATTCCGAATGATCGGAGACACCCTGGAAGTCGAGCGGACGCCTAAGCTTCACATCGAAGCCAGCCGGGTGCTTGACGGGTTGCCCGAGCGAGAATTGGTAAGCCTCCGCTGGGCCAGTGATGTGGTTGCCGATGATGTAGGCATCGAGCGACCAGCTCGTATGTGAGTGTGTCTGGCCAAAGTAGGCGTTTCGGTCGGCCCCGCTCTGGGCTGTCGCCGAACCGGCGAAGAGAGCAAACAGTCCAGCACTCAAGGCGCTCGTCGTCAGGTAGCTTCGACCAATCGTCATCATAATCGCCTCCAAACGTCGCAAGACCGAATGGTGAAGTAAACTTCAGGCGTTCAAGTGAGCGTGCGGTCGTCGGCTGTTGAGAGGCCGACCGACAGGTATTCTGACCATCCCAGCATCTGCGTCAATCAGGGTTTACATGGATCGGTCACCATCGGTGGCTGAGCTGCGCGTTTTGCCGCTCAGCCAAAATAATGTGGCAGACAGCTACATCTTCAGTCGTTGGGCGCGGTCAACCTCTCCGTAGGTCTGCTGTCACGCCAACTGCGGCGGTTGGATCGCCAGCCTCTAATGTCTCAGATGGGTCGAAATCTTGCCTCGGATCCTTCGACCAGAAGCCGAGATCAATTTCCGAATGCATCGCCGACGCCGTGCCAGATCTGGTCCTTCAGCGTTATGAGCGCGGGCGCGGGAATGGTCACAGGCGGCTCGACGCGCCTGATGCCATCGATCACCAAAGTCGCGATCTGGATCTCCCCGTCGGTATAGTAGGGATCGCCTTCGCCATTGCGACCGA
>JAKFCC010000045.1:0-50403 GCA_036676795.1 Gemmatimonadota bacterium | reverse complement strand
GCGGTAGAAACTCTGAATCCGGATTTGGCGAGGTGATACGCGACGAGGGCGACAATGTCTGGTTCGTCGTCGACAACCAATACGCGCTCGCCCTCGGAGGGCTCTGTCATTCCCTGAAGGTTGGCGTGCTAGGTGCAGAGCGTCAACCGAGCGGACGTCACGAAGCCGTTACAATCCTGCTAACTTTCAGCCCACAGCTACAGTGGAAACAGGGTCAGCGATGAAGCATTACAAATTCCTATTTGCGGCGGCCGCCGGTCTGGCAGGCTGCGTTCCCATAGTCACCGGCGGGTCTCTCGCCCCAGCTGCTGCCACGGACCTGGTAGTGCTCGGCACTACCGACGTGCATGGGCACCTGCGCGGCTGGGACTACTTCGCCAACGAGCCGCAGGCCAGGGAAGGACTGTCGCGTGCGGCTACAGTCATCGACTCGGTGCGCGCAGCCAATCCGGGCCGCGTTCTGGTTTTCGACGCAGGAGATCTGCTCCAGGGAACTCCGCTGACTTATGTGCCCGCGAAGGTGACTCCGCAGAATCCGCATCCAGTCGTCGCGGCAATGAACGCGGCTGGATACGACGCGTCGGCGATTGGAAATCACGAGTTCAACTATGGCATCGGATTTCTCGACTCGACTATTGCCGCTGCGCGCTTTCCCTTCCTGAGCGCCAACACCCGCCGCCTGGACGGCGGTGCGCCCTACAAGGGGTGGACGATGCTGAACCGGGCAGGTGTAAAGGTCGGCGTCATAGGTCTTACAACGCCGGGTGTAGTCGTCTGGGATGCGGACAAGGTGACGGGCAAGCTCATTCTGGATGACATTGTCGCGACTGCAAAGCGTGTGGTTCCCGAGATACGGGCGGCGGGTGCCGACGTCGTCATTGCACTCGTTCACTCAGGGCTCTCAGGCGAGTCGAGCTATGATGAAAGCACAGGCGTGCCTCCAGAGGACGTGAGCGGCCGGGTAGCGCGCGAAGTACCCGGAATCGACCTGCTGATTTATGGTCACTCGCATCGTGCCGATTCGGGCACGATGATCGGCGAAACGATGGTCATTCAACCGAAAAACTGGGCAGCCAGTGTTTCAGCCGCGACACTCTCGCTCGCGAAGGCGAATGGCAAGTGGAGCGTTGTCTCACGCAAGGGAACTCTGATCCCCGTCGCCGGCCGCGCTGAAAGCCAGGCGGTTCTTGCCGCCACTGAGCAGGGACACAGACTCGCGGTGAATTATTCCAATGCGGTAATCGGCAACACCTCCTCCATATGGAAGTCCGATTCGGCGCGCCTGCGGGACATGCCCATTTCCGATTTCGTTCTGGAAGTTCAGCGGAAGGCCACGGGAGCTGACCTCGCTTCCGGCTCGGTTTTCAATACGACGGCTGTTCTCGGACCGGGACCTCTCACGGTTGCTCAGGTGGCGCAGGTTTACCCGTATGAGAACACGCTCAAGGTCATTCGCATAACCGGAAAGCAGCTGCGGGAATACCTGGACTTCAGCAGCAGGTTTTACCCTGTGGTTGCTGCCGGGTCAGCCCTGAACGCGCCGCTTGCCACGGACCCCAAGATTCCCGGTTACAACTTCGATATCGTCGCCGGCGTCGATTACACGATGGATGTTTCCAGGCCTTTCGGAGAGCGGATCACGTCCCTGTCTTACAAGGGAAAGCCTGTCGCTCCGGACGACACATTCACGATGGCGATCAACAACTACCGTCAGTCGGGTGGTGGCGGTTACTCGATGATCAAGTCGGCACCCGTCATAAAGGATCCGCAGGTCGAGATACGCCAGCTCCTGATCGACGAAGTGAAACAGAAGGGAACCATTCGCGTCGAGGATTACTTCACGCCGAACTGGCGCATTGTGCGCGGGGGCAGCGCACACATCTCAGGACCGCGTCTGCGCGTGATTTCCACGAATGATTTTCACGGCGCGCTTCTCCCGGGACCTGATGCCCAGGGAGTGGTGCGTGGCGGCGCCGCCTACCTTGCGCGCGCGATCGAGAATGCACGCGCAGAATGCACAGGGGAGTGTGTTTCGATCCTGGTGGACGCCGGCGACATGTTTCAGGGGACCGCACTCTCCAACCTCACTTATGGGCGTCCGGTCGTCGAGTTCTACAACAGGATGCGCTATGACCTTGCCGTCATAGGAAACCATGAATTCGACTGGGGAGTGGATACCCTTCGCGCGCGTATGCGGCAGAGCAGGTTTCCCTATCTCGGCGTGAACGTGCGCTACACGGACGGACGCGATGTTCCGTGGATCCCGAACGACACGATTATCCAGCGCGGCAAGTGGAAGATCGGCGTGATCGGCTTCGCTTCGGTCATTACACCTAATACAACGCGCTCGACGAACGTGGCGGGACTGCGGTTCGACGCGCCGGCGCCCATCATCGATTCAGTCACCCGCGTGATGCGCGCAAAGGGCGCGGATCTCGTGATCGCCGTCGAGCATGACGGTGGTTACTGTGACCGCGGAAGCGCGTGCAGCGGGGAGATTTTCAGGATCGTCGCCGCAATAAAGGAGAAGATCGACCTGATGGTCAGCGGCCACTCGCACAGCCTCGTAAACACCGTGGTGAATGGGATTCCCATCGTGCAGGCACGCTCGAGCGGCCGAGCTCTCGCGGTGGTCGATATTCCGCTTCCACGCACCGGTGAAGTTGTGGCCAGCGTGCGGGAGCTGGCGGTCGACAGTCTTCATCCTGTTGCCGCGATAGACTCACTAGTAGCGCGTGCAGTTGCACTTATCGGCCCGCGGTTGAATGAGAAGATCACGACGATTCCGGTGGACCTGCCGCGCGCAGGTTCGCAGTATCCGCTGGCAAACATCGTCGCCGACGCCTTTCGCTCGGCAGGCAAGGCCGACTTCGCCATTGAAAACACCGCCGGTGTTCGCGCCCCACTGCGCGCTGGCCCGGTGACATTCGCTCAGCTTTTCGAGGTCCAGCCTTTCGGCAACAATCTCGTCAGGCTGCGGATGCGCGGCTATCAGTTCAGGGAATATCTCGAGCGCATCCTGGGCGCGAGCAGCCCGGGGGTTCATGTAAGCGGTTTCGAGGTGACCTATAACCCGAAAGGTGCGGCAGGGTCGCGCGTGACGAGCATACAGCTCCCCGAGGGCCGTACACTTTCCGATGCGGCCTTCTATACAGTCGTCATCAATGATTTCATGCTCGGCAACGAGCCATATGCGATCAGGGACAAGAGCATCGTGGCGACCCCGCTTCCACTTACCGACCAGGAAGCGGTCATCAGGTACCTGCGCGCACAGCGGCAGCCGCTCGTAATTCCCACGGATGTGCGCATCGTGCAGGTAATTGAATGAGCGATGTCGTGCGCATCTATATAGACGCCAGGCCGGTTGACGCGAGTCGCGGGTCACATTTGATTGACGCTCTCGCTTCTGTATCACCTGCCGATGCAGAGCAGGTGCGAGGTGGACTGAGAGTGATTACGGACAGCCGCGGGCTGCCCGCTCTTCCCGACTCTGAAGTCTATGACGGGGCGATTTTCAGGATCGTGAGTGCGCGATCCGCACAGACTTCTTCAACGACCTAGCTGACACCCTTGATCATTACATCTGAACTTCTGCGCCGGCTTCCAAAAGCCGAGCTGCACTGCCACCTGGACGGATCTGTCCGCCCCTCCACGCTCATCGAGCTGGGCAAGGAATACGGGAAGCCAATGCCCGCTGCTTCAGCTGAGGAGCTGGGCCAGTACATGCTCGTGGATGACGCGCGCCATCTCGAGGATTATCTCGAGCGTTTCGAAGTCTCCATTTCGGTGATGCAGACGGCCGAGGCGCTCGAGCGGCTCGCGTATGAACTGGCAGCCGATGCCGCGGAAGACGGCGTTCGTTACATCGAAGTTCGCAACTCCCCGGTACTGAACATCCGCGAGGGGCTCTCGTTAGGCGAGGCAGTGGAGGCACCCATTCGGGGACTGGAGCGCGCAGAGCGTGACTTCGGAATCAAGGGTCGCTACATCATTTGCGCATTGCGAAACCTTTCGCCTGACCTGTCGCTGGAGCTGGCGCAGCTTGCCGTTGCCTACAAGAAGCGCGGCGTTGTCGCCTTCGACCTGGCCGGCGGTGAAGCGGGCAATCCGGCTTCTGAACATGCTGCGGCGTTCAAGTATGCGCGCGAAAACAATCTCGCGCTGACTGTTCACGCTGGCGAAGGCGACGGATCGGACTCGGTGCGGCAGGCAGTTCATGTATGCGGTGCGCAGCGCATCGGGCATGCGACACGCCTCATCGAAGACACCGAACTCACCCAGTACGTGAATGACAGGCGCATTGCGCTGGAAATCTGCCTGACCAGCAATGTGCAGACCCGCGTCACGAGTTCGTACGAGGCTCATCCGCTTCGCAGCTACTTCGACCACGGGATGAACGTCGTGCTGAATACGGACAATCGCCTGATGAGCGGAACCACGCTGACAGAGGAGTACGCGCACGCCGCGCGGCATCTCGATTTTGATTTCGACGAGCTCTGCACCGTCGCATTGAATGGATTCGAGAGTGCATTCCTGCCCTGGGAGGAGAGAATCGAGCTGCTCCAGTCGGTATCGGCAGAGATGGAATCCATGAGAATGGAGGACTTGTGAGCGATTACAGCTACGCGTCAGCGGAGAAAAGCGCAGCCGCGATTCGTGCGAAGGCCGGTTCGCGGTCACCCGTGGTCGGAATCATCCTCGGGTCGGGACTGGGCGGCCTGGCAGACAAGATTGAAGACGCTGTGCGGATTCCCTACGGTGAGGTACCCGGGTTCCCCGAGCCGAAGGCCCTTGGCCATGCGGGCACCCTGATATGCGGGACGCTCGCCGGCAAGCAGGTTGTTGCCATGGCGGGGCGCTTCCACATCTATGAAGGACACGCGCCGGCGCTGGCCGCATTTCCCGTTCGCGTCATGCACGTACTCGGAGTGCGTACGCTGTTCGTTTCGAACGCCGCTGGCGGTGTGAATGAGCGCTATCACGCGGGCGACCTCATGATCATCGCAGATCACCTGAATCTCATGTTCACCAATCCGCTGATCGGTCCGCAGCAGCCCGGTGAGGAGCGCTTCACTGACATGAGCAGCGCGTACGATGACAAGCTGCGCGGCCTGCTGAGAAACGCGGCCAATGCCATCAGCGTTCAGATTCACGAGGGCGTGTACGCAGCGCTGCTTGGCCCTTCCTATGAAACTCCGGCGGAAGTGCGGATGCTGCGCACCCTCGGCGCAGACGCGATCGGGATGTCCACGGTACCTGAAGTACTGGTGGCGCGCGCTCTCGGAATGAGGGTTGCCGGAATCAGCGCGATCACGAATGCGGCCAGCGGTGTTTCACCCCTGCCCGTGTCGCACTCCGAAGTGCTCGATGTCGGCCGGCAGGTTGCTTCGACGTTCGAAGCAATCGTTACTGATTTCGTGTCTCGACTGGACTGACGAAGTGATTGAGGGGGCCATGCCCGCCGCCCAGATGTGGAGCGGCGGCGATGGCCCGGTGAACAAAATCGATTGCAACGCCGACGGCTTCCTTCAGTGGGATTCCCCGTGCCAGTTGCGCCGTGACTGCCGCTGCGAGAGTGCAGCCGGTGCCATGTGTGGATTTCGTGTCGAGCCGCGGATGGCGGAAGACGGTTACCTGTCCGTCGAAATAGACGTCGACGATTTCGTCTCCAGAGAGGTGGCCACCCTTCAGCAGGACCGCCTTCGCGCCGAGACCCGCGAGTGCCGCTGCTGCGCTCGTCATTTCCGCTTCGCTCTCGATTTGGACGCCCAGTAGAATCCCGGCTTCGTCCAGGTTGGGGGTAACGAGTGTCGCAAGCGGGAACAGGTCGGTCTTGATCGCCGCGACCGCATCACTCTCTACGAGTACATCGCCCGAAGTCGCGACCATGACTGGATCCAGCACGTAATTGGTCAGGTTGTAGGACCTGATTGCCGCAGCAGTTTCACGAATTACCGCGCTGTTCGGAAGCATTCCCGACTTGAGCGCGGCAGGCCGAAGGTCGCTCAGGACGGCCTGAAGCTGGGCCTGCAGCAGCGGGATATCCATAGCCTTCCAGTCGGTCACCCCGAGCGTGTTTTGCGCGGTGACCGCGGTTATCACCGAGGTCCCAAACACTCCGAACTGGTGAAATGTCTTGAGGTCGGCCTGGATCCCGGCGCCTCCGCCGGAATCGGAGCCAGCGATAGTCAGTGCTATGTCCATATAAATGAAAGATGCGCCGCGGAAACCCGCGGCGCATCGATCAACTCTGGTTTAGCTAGCGAAGCTGGGTGCGCGGCGCCGGTGAGGGCGGCAGCGAATTGATGCGTCGCTTGAATGACTGATAGTTGGGCGAGTCGCGGTTCAGGGAGTTCAACTGCGCAGCCGGCATTGCATTGATGCGCGCCTGAAGCCCTGCGATGCGGTCCTCCTCGAGCGGGTGAGTGGCGAACCAGGCCTCGACTCCCGCAGGCCGGCTCTTCCGTTCCTCAATCAAACGCTCGAACATGCTCACCAGTCCCTTGGGGCTGATGCGTGCGCGCACGACATTGTTGAAGCCCTCGATGTCTGCTTCTATTTCGTCGGTGCGGCTGAATTTCGCGAACAGCGCTCCGCCGGCGATGTTGATCGCCGCATTGCCGACGCCACTATTGCAGACGGCCGGCATCAGGACGCAGCCAAGCGTCACTCCAATGTTTGCCTTCTGTGCCTGCTGCATCTGCTCCACCGTGTGACGACGCACGACGTGTCCGATCTCGTGTCCAAGAACTCCGGCCAGCTCGTCCATCGTCCGGGTGCGCTCGATGAGGCCGCGGTTCACATAAATGAACCCCCCGGGAACGGCGAACGCGTTTACATCCTTGGCATCGACCACATAGAAACGCCAGTCCAGGTCGGCGCGGGACGTGAGGCGGGCGATCGAGTCACCCAGCACATTGATGTATCGGTTTATCTCCGCATCAGCTACAAGTGGCAGCTGCTGGGCGATCTGGGTCGCGTACTCCTCCCCCATCTGCCGCTCTTCCTGCTGCGAAACGGCGCAGGCGACAGTGGAAAGGCAAAGTGCGACAGCAACAATAACTCGTCTCATTTGAACTCCTGCGGTAGATTGCGCACGCGGTGAAAAGGCAAGTCCCATTCCAAGTTCAACCGTTTTTGAAATGAAACTTTTGACTCTCGCACGTGACTTGAAGCGCCGTAAGGCCCGCGAACGGCAGTCGCTGTTCGTGGCTGAGGGCGTGCGAGCTGTTGAGGAGCTGGTTGAGTCGGGACTCGCCATCGAGGGCGTCCTGATCGCTCCACAGCTCGCCGACATCGCCCGTGGAAACGCTCTGGCGGCCAGAATCGCGGCCGCCGGTATCCAGAGTGCCGAGGTTACCGAGCTGGACTTCAGGTCGGCCGCCGAGACCGAGTCGCCCCAGGGTGTGCTGGCGATTGCCCGAATTCCGAGCCGATCCTTCGATTCCCTGGACCTTCAGACTCATGTGCGCCTCGTTGTGCTGGATGCGGTACAGGATCCCGGAAACCTCGGGACCATTCTCAGGACGTGCGCGGCCTTTGGGGTGACCGCGACCATCGCGCTTCCGGGCACTGTAGATATCTGGAATGCGAAAGTCGTCCGTGCCGCGATGGGAGCACATTTCCGTCATGCCGCCTTTCATTCAACCCCGGAACAGCTCTTTACGTTCCTCAACAAGAACGGTATCGAGCTGATCGGTACCGACATGAAGGGAGGGAACATTGGAACTTTTTCGCCGCCTGCGCGTCTTGCGCTCGTAGTGGGCAACGAGGGGGCCGGCATTTCCGATCTGATGCGTTCCAGGGTCGCACAGACAATTTCAATCCCAATCGAGCCGGGCGTGGAGTCCCTGAACGTGGCGGTCTCGACGGGCATCATCCTGCACAGCCTACGCACCACCGGACCGGGACAGGAATGACTCCCCTCCTGGGCAAGATTTATTTCGCCGTGGTGGGGCTGTGCGTCGGATCGTTCCTGAACGTCTGCATATCGCGCTGGCCGGCAGGCCTGTCAGTGGTTACGCCGCGTTCGCGCTGCCCAAAGTGTGAGCGTCCTATTTCCGCTATCGAAAACATTCCCGTGCTCAGCTGGATTTTTCTGCGCGGGAAGTGCAGTGGATGCGGACTGCCCATCTCGGCTGAATACCCGGCGGTCGAGCTGCTCGTGGGCGCACTCTGGCTCTGGTCGGCGGTGTATTACGGTCCGAGCTTCACGGCGCTGCGGGTTGCTGCGTTCGGTTCGTTCCTGATTGGAATTGCGATCACGGACGCGAAGCACTATGTGATCCCCGACGGATATACGATTACCGGGCTGATCTGGACCATGGCGACGGCCGTGGGGGTGCTTTTTACAGCTTCATATGATGCGAATTCGTCGCTGTTTGCCGGACCTTACGACGCGCTCATTGGTGCGTGTGTGGGCGCCGGCGCAATCTCGATCGTTGGCTGGCTCGGAGAGGCCAGTCTGAAGAAGGAAGCGATGGGATTTGGTGATGTTACCTTGATGGCATTCGTCGGATCCGCGCTTGGCCCCGGCCGGTCACTGCTGACGATTTTCATCGGCGCGACGATAGGCGCGGTAATGTTTGTGGGGGTCGTTCTTCCGCTCACCCGGATCAGGGGGCGCAAGAGTACTGAACCCGCCCGCGTTCCGCTCGTGCCCTTCGGCGTTTTTCTTGCGCCCGCAGCGTTCGTCGCGCTGCTTTGGGGCAGGGACCTGATCGACTGGTATCTGAAATTCACAGGACTATGACTATTCTGAAAGAATCGGTGGCCGCACTCGCGCTGCTCGCTGCAATGTCCACGACAGCGTGCAGGGAACGACCCAAGTATTCCGGTCCATATGGGAAGCAGGTTGCAACTGCAATCCCGAAGATCGAGGAAGCGGTGGGTCTGAAGTTCAAGACACCTCCCAAGGTCGAGACGCGCTCGCGCGCCCAGGTTCGTGCTTTTGTCGCTCAGGAGTTCCTGGCTCCCGAAGCCCAGAAGGACTTGGCCGGAACGGAGGCATCGTACAAGCGGTTTGGAATGATTCCCGACACGCTGAATCTCCAGAAGTTCATGGTGGATCTGCTCGAGGAGCAGATAGTCGGATACTACGATCCGAAGACCAAGGTTCTGTATGTGGTGGATGGCTCGCCGCGCGAAGCCGTGGATATAACGGTCACTCACGAGCTGGTGCACGCGCTTCAGGATCAGTACATCAATCTCGACTCGATTCAGGGAATTCACGGGCAGAACGATCGTTCGGTGGCGGCGCAGGCAATCTTCGAAGGCCAGGCTGTATACGAGCAGATCGCCGCGAGCCTTGGCGGGACCAATGTCGCGATCAACCTGCCCGGAGGATGGGACAGGATCAGGGACATGATTCGCGAGAATCAAAGCTCGATGCCGATTTTTGCGGCGGCTCCCCTGGTGATCCAGGAAACCCTGATCTTCCCGTATCTGAGCGGGGCTGAGTTCGTGCGGAACTTCAAGGACCGCAGGGCGGGGCAGAGTATTTACGAAGACGTTCCCGCTTCCACGGAGCAGGTCCTCCACCCTGTTGCATTCTTCGCGCGTCGCGATGTGCCTACAGCTGTGGAGCTGGGAAAGATCGCCGGGACCCCGGTGTACGAGAACACGCTTGGCGAATTCGAGACACGGCTGTTCATTTTCCAGCACCTTGGCGACCAGAACGAAGCGGTGCGCGCAGCGACCGGCTGGGACGGCGATCGCTACGTCCTGTTCAATGCCGCCGGCGGCCAGGGACTGGCGTGGGTGACTGTCTGGGATTCAGCCGTGGAAGCCGCCGAGTTCTACGATATCGCTGATCAGGCGATTGCAAAGCGGTTCAATGCGAAAGCGACTGCTGGCAATCTTTCCAAGTCCTATTCTGCCAATGGCCGATCAGTGAAACTGTCGACGACAGAGGTTGCCGGCCGGCCGATAGTGATTTTTGTGGATGTTCCAGCGGGCGCAAACACCAACGTGGTGGACGTGACGCAGATCAAATTGAAGCAGTAACGGAAAACGGAAACGGATAACGCAAAACGGATAACCCAAAACGGATAACGGAAGACGGAAAACGGAAAACGCGTTGTCCGTTATCCGTTACCCGTTTTCCGTTTTAAATTCCGAGGAGTTTGGACAGCAGGAAGGTGAAGACCCCCACTACCGCGCCCAGGATGTAGCCGATCGTGATGATCATCTTCAGTTCGTTGTTGATCACCGACTTCAGGATCTCTTCCACGCGGTCCACGCTGAAGGCCATGACCTTGCGTTCCACCATCGCCTGAACGTCGAGGCGCTGTACGAGGGAGGGGAGCTGCATGTTGATCCACTCCCACATCAGCGGGGCCGTCGAATGGGCGAGCTTTTCGGGGGCATCAGGGTCCCGGGTCATTTCGACATTGGCCAGGATTTCCGAAATGGGTTTCTGCAGGTAGGCCAGTATCGCATCGTGGATCGAGCGTGAGATCTCTTCGCGGATTTCAGCGTCATCGAGCATGACGACCAGCTGCTCCACGCCGTCGGTTTCAATTGCGTCGAGAACCGACTCCATCTTTCGCTCGCTCATCATCAGCTTGGCGAAGACACGTTCGTGGAATCTCAGGTCATTCACGAACTTGTCGAACATCCCGTGCAGGGCGCTCCGCATCTTGACGCGCGTGCCGGGCTGACCGAGAAAAGAGCCAAGCTTTTCCATGGCAACGGGCAGGTACGACGTCATCGCGCCTTCCATTGCCGCCACGGCCGCAGGCGGGACCTTGTCGATAAGCGGGTCGCGGGATCGAATTATCTGCGTGATCACTTCCGCGACCTTCGCCTCGAATGCGTCCTTGAGATCCTGGCGGCCAAGTTCGCTCTGCAGGTCTCCGGCGGTTACTAAACGCTCTCCAACCGTTCGTCCCAGGCTCTTGGCAAGACGCGCCTGGTTCTTGGGAATTGCTCCCTGAATTCCGAAGCGCTTCTTCTTTGGATTGAACAGCATCCAGACCGCGACCGTATCCGTCAGGCCGCCTGCGAGGGTTCCGATCGTCACGTGAATGCCGAACTGAACCCAGTTACTCTCGATATTTAGGGGCACTAGTCTGCTGTTTTCGACTCCGGCTGCACCAGGAGGTCCCGGTTTTCCGGTTCCCTCTCTGCTTCTGGAGTAATGGTGGGCATGTCAGCAATGGCTGCGGGCGCAGAAGCCACTGCCGTGTCTGTTTGGGGTCTGGGCAGCAGCACTGACCTGACGATCTCGTCCATCGTGGAAACAAAGTTGAAGCTCATTGCCTTCCGGATTTCATCTGGAATGTCCCGAAGATCCTTTTCGTTGGTAGCGGGCATTATCACTTCGCGGAGTCCCGCACGATAGGCGGCATAGATCTTTTCCTTTACGCCTCCGATTTCGAGGACCTTGCCGCGCAGCGTGACTTCCCCGGTCATCGCCAGATTACGGCGCACTGGCCGCCGGCTCAGGACGCTTGCGATGGCAAGTGTCACGGCTGCGCCAGCGCTTGGGCCGTCCTTGGGAATTGCCCCGGCCGGAAAATGGATGTGCAGGTCCGACTCGCGGAAATCCTCGTCGGGAATTCCGAGTGAATCGGCTCTCGACCTTACATACGAATAAGCCGTGTCCACGGATTCACGCATTACATCGCCGAGCTGTCCTGTCACCACCAGCCGTCCATTGCCGGGCATGCGCAGAGCCTCGATGATCATCAGGTCCCCGCCTGTCGCAGTCCATGCGAGTCCGGTAACCGCGCCAATCTCCGGTTCCTGCTCTGCCTCTTCCATGGTGTAGCGGGGATTACCGAGTATTTCCTCAACGCGCTGGTGATCAATCACCCACGCGCCTTCCTCTCCTTCGGCTTTGCGACGTGCGCGCTTGCGCATGATCGAGGCGAGGTTGCGCTCGAAGTTCCTGAGTCCCGCCTCGCGCGAATACCTGTTGGCGATGAAGCCGAGCACTTCGTCGGTGAACTGAATGTCCTTGTCGGTTATTCCATGGTCCTCGAGCAGCCGGGGCATCATGTAGCGCCAGGCGATCTCGACCTTTTCTTCCATCGTATAGCCGGAGATGCGGATGATCTCCATCCGATCCCGCAGTGCCACCGGGATGTCGAACAGGTTGTTAGCGGTGCAGATGAAGAGAATCGAGGAGAGATCGAAGGGCAGGTTCAGGTAGTGATCGACGAAGCTGGAGTTCTGTGTGGGATCCAGGACTTCAAGCATCGCAGCTGTCGGGTCACCGGACGGTCCGCCGCTCGTCATCTTGTCGATCTCGTCGATCATCAGCACCGGATCTTTCACCGCTACGCGGCGAAGTGCCTGGATGATCAGTCCGGGCATTGCACCGACATATGTGCGCCGATGGCCCCTGACTTCGGCTTCATCGCGGACACCGCCGACCGAGATCAGGTAAAACTGTCGCCCGATCGCGTTCGCTATGGCCTGTCCGAGCGAAGTCTTGCCGGTGCCCGGTGGTCCAACGAAGCAGAGTATGGGGCCATGCGGGTCGCCCCCGCGCAGCTTTCGCACGGCGAGAAACTCGATGATGCGCTCCTTGGCTTCCTGCAATCCGTAGTGCCTGGTGTCGAGCGCCTCTTCAACTTTCTTGAGCTCGATGACTCCGTCGCCGGACCGCTCGTGCCAGGGAAGTGCGAGAATCCAGTCGAGGTATGTCCTGATCACCTGGAACTCGCTGGAGGCGGGCGAGAGCATGCGCAGGCGCTCCGCCTCGCGGCGTGCTTCCTGTGCAGCCCGTTCCGGCAGATTGAGTGCTTCGATCTTCTTGAGTGTTTCGACGACTTCCTTGTCGCCGGGATCGGTTTCGCCAAGCTCGGCCTGAATTGCACGGAGCTGCTGGCGCAGGTAGAACTCGCGCTGGTGCTGCTCGATCTTGATCTCCGTTTGGCGCTTGACGTCTTCCTGCACATGCGCGCGCCCGACCTCACGCTCGATGCGGTTGAGCACGAACTTGAGGCGTTCGGCGATTTCCAGCCGCTGCAGCACTTCATCGCGATCTGCGATCCGGAAATTCAGGTTCGTCGCGGCAAGATCA
The DNA here is from genome assembly GCA_036676795.1 of Gemmatimonadota bacterium. Taxonomy (GTDB): domain Bacteria; phylum Gemmatimonadota; class Gemmatimonadetes; order Gemmatimonadales; family Gemmatimonadaceae; genus UBA4720. The sequence continues at coordinate 37,370 of JAKFCC010000045.1, read as the reverse complement.
GCGAACCGGCCCGGATCGGAAATATTCATCCGCAGGATGGCGGGCACTTCGTCCGGTATGCGGTCTACGAGCTGCGCGAGAGTTTCCGACACCGACACGATGCGCGTGACCAGCTCGTCTACCTCGGCGGACTCTGCTCCGGTTTCGCGGGCGGGCGAAACTGTCGCGACAGGATATGGCTGCTTCTTGTCGATGTCGTCGATGTTGATCCGGCGCAGCCCCTGAAGCGTTATCTGCACGGTGTCGCCGGGCAGGTTGATGCGCTCGTGCACACGCGCCGCGACACCCACGCGCCCGACAAACTTGCCGAGATCGACAGGGTCTTCGTGGTCACCGGTCGCGATCACTAGTGCGACCACGAGATTGGAATCCTCGTTCTCGCGCAAAAGGGCAAGATTTTCCGGCGCACCCATCTGGACCGCGATCGTCCCGAGCGGATACACGATCGTGGAACGCAAGGCCATGAGCGGCAGCCGCGGGGGCAGCTCCGATTTCAGGATTTCTTCTTTGCGCTGGTTCTTGGCCATGTCAATAAGATGGGTTACCTGGCGGAGTGTTTCAAAGTGAAATCTGGCTCAGCCATGACATTCGACTGCTTCGGTCGGGCTGAGTGAGCGGCGGGTTACACGTAGGACACGTAGCGGCCACGTAGGTCACGTAGAAGGCGTACGCACTTTCAAATGTCGTTCCCCTCAATAGCACTTTTGCGTGTTCTACGTGCCTACTACGTGTCCTACGTGTAACTGACGAGTTGATCTATCCGCTATTTAGCCACTTTTGAGACCGGCCCGATTGAGGAAAACGTCCGAAAAGGCTAACTTTGAAGGCTATGTTCGAAGACCTAAGCGAAAAACTCGAAGCGACCTTCTCACGCCTGCGCGGGCGCGGGACACTCACGGAATCCGACATCAAGGAAGGACTCCGTGAAGTTCGTCGTGTGCTGCTCGAGGCCGACGTCAACTTTGCACTCACCCGGGAGTTCCTGGAGCGTGTAGAGAAGAAGGCAGTCGGGATAAACCAGCTCAAGGCCGTTTCCCCCGCACAGCAGCTCGTGAAGGTCGTGCACGAAGAGCTTGCCGCCATGCTCGGCGAACGCCGCGAAGGTCTCAAGCTCAGCTCGGTGCCGCCGACGGTCGTCATGATGGTGGGCCTCCAGGGGTCCGGAAAAACGACGACTGCCGCCAAGCTCGCGCGGAAGCTCAAGCTCGAAGGACGCGCCACGCGCCTTGTCGCCGCCGACGTGTACCGCCCGGCGGCCATCGACCAGCTCGAGACACTGGGCAAACAGCTCGAGATTCCGGTGTACGCTGACCGGACGACCACTGATGTAGTAAAGATCGCCAAGGCCGGAGTGGAAGCTGCCAAGCGCGACCGCGACCGCGTCGTCATCATCGATACAGCCGGACGTCTGCAGATCGATGAAGAGATGATGAAAGAGCTGGCGCGTCTCAAGGAAGCACTGCGCCCAACGGAAATCCTGCTTGTCGCCGACGGCATGACCGGACAGGACGCTGTAAAGATCGCACAGGGCTTCAACGATGCGCTCGGAGTCACCGGCGTCGTGCTCACCAAGATGGACGGCGATGCGCGGGGTGGTGCTGCTCTATCCATGTATGGCGTTATCAAGAAGCCGATCAAGTTCATCGGTGTCGGCGAGAAGGTTGACGCTCTCGAGGATTTCCATCCGGACCGCATGGCGGGCCGCATCCTCCAGATGGGCGACATCGTCTCGCTGGTCGAAAAGGCCCAGGGCGCTTTCGATGAAGCCGAAGCAAAGCGGATGGAGAAGAAGGTCAGGAAGGAAGGGATGGACCTGGCCGATTTCCTGAGCGCGATGAAGCAGATCCAGAAGATGGGACCCCTTGAAGGCGTCCTGAAGATGCTCCCGGGGGTCAACACCAAGATGTTGAGCCAGGCGAAGGTCGATCCCAGGCGCATGAAGCACATGGAGGCGATCGTCCTCTCGATGACCCCTCAGGAGCGGAAGGAGCCCGGGGTCATAAATGGCTCCCGGAGAGCCCGAATTGCAAAAGGGTGTGGGCGTCCGGTCAGTGAAGTGAATAGATTGTTAGACCAGTTCCGCGAAATGCAGAAAATGATGAAGAAGATGGCTGGCGGCGGGCGGATGGGAATGCCTTCCATGCCGGGCATGTTTGGAGGGATGCGGTAACGCATCAGCAGCATTCGGGTGCGCGCCGGAGATGCCGGCGACGCGATGAGCCCGAAAGAAGCGGAGACGCTTCATTCACACCCTGAAACGGGAGCAGTAAATGGTCAGGATCAGACTCCGCCGCGTTGGGCGGAAGAAGGCACCGGTTTATCGTATCGTGGTTGCGGACTCACAGAGTCCGAGAGACGGAAAGTTCATCGAGATCATCGGCCAGTACGCGCCGCGTCAGGGTGAAGGCAGTCTCAACATCAAGGAAGACCGCGCGAACTACTGGATGGATGTCGGGGCGCAGCCCAGCGACACGGTCCGGTCGCTGCTGAGACGCGCAGGCGTCCTCAAGAAGCGCCACGAAGCTCGTGTTGGCGGCGCGCTTGCAGCCAAGGCAGTTCCGGTCAAAGAAGCCGAGTAGTTCTTCGCTTTGGATACCCGCAGCCCTCGGCAATTGCCGGGGGCTGTTTTGTTAACGGCGCCAAGCGGGCCCAGGGCCTTCTGACTGCTGACAGGAGCGGGGGAGCGACGGACAGAATCTGAGGAAGCTTTTTGGGAATGAACTTCGATAGTTTCTTGCGATAGTCGAGATAACTCAGATTTGGTCCATCGCTCCCTCGCTCCTGTCCCGCTGCCCCAATCACTACTCAATGTCAATCGAAAGCGAACTCGTAATCGTCGGAAAAGTGCGAAAGGCACAGGGAATCAAGGGCGAGCTGCTCGTTGAATCGCTGAGTGATTCCGGCGAGAAGACCTTTGCCGCCGGCAGACGGCTCATCGCGGGAACGGCAAATGGGGATGTACTCCCCAGGCCAAAGGGCTTGCCGGGAGAAGGTCCGATCGAGCTGATCATCACGCGGTCCCGGCCCTTCAAGGGCGGGTGGCTGGTGATCGTGGAGGGCGTCAACGACCGCACGGACGCCGAAAAATGGAGAGGGCGATATCTTCTCGCGCCCCGGTCAGAGCTCGAGCCGCCGGCCGAGAACGAGGTGTACCTGCATGACCTCATAGGAATCGCGGTCGAGAACCCCTCGCACGAGGAAGTTGGGAAGGTGACGGGGTACTACGAGCTGCCGCAGGGGCTGATGCTCGAGGTCCGGACCGCCAACGGTGATACACTGGTGCCTTACCGTCCGGAGGTAATTGCGCATGCAGACATGGAGCGCAGGGTGCTCACACTTCACGAAGGCGTAGACTTCATCTCCTGATGCTCAAGATCAACATCGTTACGATTTTTCCGGAGTTCTTCCACGGGCCGCTCTCGCTCAGCATTCCGTCGCGCGCGGCCGCTGCCGGGAGCGTGAGGTACAACCTGGTGGACCTGCGGGATTTCACTCACGACAAACACCGCACCGTGGACGACGCGCCTTACGGTGGTGGGGCGGGCATGGTGATGAAACCGGCGCCCTTTTTTGAAGCGGTCGAGTTTCTGGGTGCGAAGGCGCCCATTGTCCTGATGTCCGCCCGGGGCCGGCAGTTTTCTCACTCCGACGCCGTAAGGTTTGCAGAGGGCGAGGAGTTGACCCTCCTGTGCGGGCATTACAAGGATGTGGATCAGCGCGTGGCCGATCATCTCGCAACGGAAGAACTATCCCTGGGCGATTTCATTCTCAGCGGCGGGGAGCCGGCGGCGCTGGCGGTGCTCGATGCCACTGTCCGGCTGCTTCCCGGGGCCATGTCCGACCTGGACAGCGCCCGGAGTGACTCGTTTTACGGGCGTGGGATATCGGCGCCGAGCTATACCCGGCCGCCGGATTACCGGGGGTTTGGGGTTCCCGAGGTGCTGCTTTCGGGGGATCATGCCAGGATCGCCAAGTGGCGCGAGGAGGAGGGCAAGCGGCTTACCGAGGTCCAAAAGAAGAACAGCCAGTCGGACTGAAGGCCGTGCTGTCGGCTATCAGCTAATAGCTTGTCGTTAGGCCGCTTACGGGCTATTATTTAAGGCTACACCTGACCTTACACACCCGGCGATCCACGCCAGAGTATCCATATGCATATTTTTTCCGAAACCGAGAAGCAGTGGCTTCGCAGTGATATCCCAGCTTTCCGCGCCGGCGACACCCTTCGTGTCAACGTTCGCGTGAAGGAAGGCGAGAAAGAACGCGTTCAGGCCTTCGAAGGCGTTTGCATTGCCCGTCGTGGATCCGGTGTCAGCGAGACCTTTACCGTTCGGAAGATTTCCAATGGTATCGGTGTGGAGAGAATCTTCCCCGTTCACAGCCCGATGCTCGCAGAAGTAATCGTTGCGCGCCGTGGCCGTGTCCGCCGTGCGAAGCTCTACTATCTCAGGCACCTGACCGGAAAGGCGACGCGCATCAAGGAGCGCAAGGTGCGCTCAGCCCCGACCGACGAGTCCTGAGCTAAGACCCGCGAAATGACCGCCACCGAAGAATCAGGCGGGACTTCGCGGGCCTCCGCCGAGCAGGAACTGCCCGGCGCTTTTCCACCAGACAAGAAGGCTGTAAAGAAGAAGGTCCCGCGCTATGCGCGCTGGACCCGGATCGAGCGCGATCTGCGCGCCGAAAAAGGTCCGATGCTCGCCGGCGTAGACGAAGTCGGACGCGGCCCCATTGCAGGTCCTGTCGTCGCCTGCGCGGTGATAATGCCGCCCGATGAGCGGGCGATCAGAGGCGTGGACGACTCCAAGAAACTCACAGCCCGGGAGCGGCTCAGGCTGGCCGAGAAGATCCGGGCGCACGCGATCGCGTACGCCCTTGGCGCCGCATCTGTCCGCGAGATCGAGAAACTGAACATTTATCAGGCGAGTGCACTTGCGATGCACCGCGCGCTGTCGCGACTCAAGATACGCCCTGACCATGTCGTGATCGACGGCAAATCAATGCGCTCTCTTCCGGTTCCGCACACGGCCGTTGTTCACGGGGATGCGCGCTGCTTCAGCATTGCCTGCGCGTCCATCCTTGCCAAAGTCTGCCGCGACGAGTTGATGACAAGGCTTGCGCTGAAACACCCCGGCTACGCCTGGGAACGCAATGCCGGCTATACGGTTCCCGAACACATTGCAGGACTGGATGCACTCGGCATCACGGTGCACCACCGGCGCAGCTTTGTGCGGGTGAGTCAGCTCAGGCTGGATTTCTCGAACCACGACGCAGTGATCGTCGAAGCACCCGAGGCAGCGCTTCCCGCATGAGTAACCCGCTCATCGGAATCATCATGGGCTCAAAGTCGGACTGGGAGACCATGCAGCACACCGCAGAGACTCTCGAGAAGCTTGGAATTCCATTCGAGCAGCGTGTTGTTTCCGCGCATCGCACGCCCGACCTTCTTTTCGAGTACGCGGAAGGCGCTGAAGATCGTGGGCTCGAGGTGATCATCGCCGGCGCCGGTGGCGCGGCGCACCTGCCTGGAATGACAGCGGCCAAGACGTCCCTGCCCGTGCTCGGTGTTCCGGTCGAGAGCAAAGCGCTCAAGGGTATGGATTCGCTCCTTTCCATAGTACAAATGCCCGCAGGAGTTCCAGTCGGAACTCTCGCGATTGGAAAGGCGGGGGCAATCAACGCGGCCCTGCTTGCGGCGACAATAGTTGCGCGATCACACCGGGAGTATCGGGCGGCACTGAGCGCCTTCCGTAAAACGCAGACAGAGTCTGTTCTGGCTTCACCGGATCCCGCAGGCCTGTGAAGGTCGGCGTGCTTGGCGCCGGACAACTGGGACAGATGCTCGCACTGGCCGGCAGGTCGCTGGGGATCGAGTTTCGCTTTTTCGCGCCTGATGCCGGCGCACCGGCGTCGAATCTGGCCGAGCAGGTCGTGGCGGAGTATGACAACCTGTCGGCACTCGATCATTTTGCCGATGGCCTCGACATCGTGACATATGAGTTCGAGAGTGTTCCTGTTACCTCCGTGGAGTATCTCGCCGAGCGAGTGGCAGTTTACCCGCCGCCGCGCGCCCTGGAGACAGCCCAGGACCGGTTGTACGAGAAGCAGTTTTTCAGGAAGCTGGGCATTCCAACCCCTGACTTTGCTTCCGTTGGCTTTATCACCGAGCTGAGGGAAGCACTCGGAAAAGTTGGAGCACCTGCCGTTCTCAAGACCCGCAGGCTGGGGTACGACGGCAAGGGACAATTCGTGATCAGGAATGCCTCCGAAATCGAAAAGGCATGGGTGCATGTTGGCGGGGTTCCGCTCATCCTGGAGAAGTTCATCGACTTCACGCGGGAGCTGTCGATAATTGCCGTTCGCTCGGAGTCAGGTGAATGCCGTTTCTACCCGCTCGTCGAGAATCACCACAGCGACGGGATACTCCGGCTGTCCGTGGCTCCAGCTCCATCGGTCAGTGATGATCTGCAGTCACGCGCGGAGGAATACGCGCGGCGCGTGATGGACGAGCTCGAGTATGTCGGGGTACTGGCGATCGAGCTTTTTCAGCGGGGCGACGAGCTGCTTGCGAATGAGATGGCCCCGCGAGTGCACAACTCCGGTCACTGGACCATCGAGGGTGCGGCCACGAGCCAGTTCGAAAATCACCTGCGGGCGATCACGGGAATGCCGCTGGGCAGCACTGAGCCGACCGGCGCATCGGGAATGCTCAATGTCATTGGGACAGTACCAGATTTCACGCGCATTCAGCATCATGCAGATGCGTATGTGCACATGTACGGGAAGACGCCCGCACCCAAACGAAAGCTGGGCCACGTGACCGTGCTTGCCGATGACATGCAGGGCGTACGGAATAGCGTGGCAGATCTGCGGCGGCTGCTTGCAAAGGGGGGAATGTGATCCCGCCAACGGACGTCGCGTTCGCCGTTCTCGTTTTCTCGTCGCTGCTGGCAATCGTCAACCCGCTCGGCGCGATCCCGTTTTTCATAAATGCGACAGAGGGATATGAGCTTCGGCATCGTGCCTCCACGCTGAGGCTTGCGATTGCCACGGGCATTGTCGTGCTCGTCGTGTTTGGCCTGCTGGGGACAGCGATACTCCAGTTCTTTGGGATAACGACGTACGCGTTCCGCATCACGGGCGGAATTCTGTTCTTCAAGATCGGATCCGACATGATCGAGGCAAAAGTCTCGCGTGAGCGGACGACCATATCCGAGCGCCGGGAAGCGCGCAGCCAGTCTGAAATCGGAATTGTCCCGCTCGGCCTTCCCATCCTCGCGGGTCCGGGCTCCATCTCGACGATCATCACTCTCGGGGCCCAGGCTGATACCAAGTGGCAGATGGGCGCGGTGTACGGGTCCATATTCCTGGTCATGCTCATCTCGTGGGCAGTGCTCACGGTTGCGCCCCGCGTGTTCAAGCGGCTGGGGCAGACGGGGATCAATGTGATGACGCGGCTGATGGGACTGCTCGCCATGGTGATCGGGGTGCAGTTCGTGATCGACGGGGTACGGACTGTGGTGACCGAGGTTTTCAGGTAGGTCTTACGGAGGAGGGGACGTTTTGCGTTTTCCGTTTTCCGTGTCCGTTGTCCGATCTACGGTTACCCTTGCCAGGCAAAGGCACAGGTGGTGCTGAAAAATCAGCGGCCTTGGGGTGAATTTGGCTGATTTTCCTTCAAACCTTTTGGACCTCCCGGTAATCAGACTCTGCAACAGGAACCTGACAGAAAACTCCGAGTGCTCGCACTGATGAAGGAAACGCCGTCCTCAGTGGACGACAGCGCCGATGTGGCCAAGGCCGCGTCGGGGGACCGTCAGGCATTCGAGAGGTTGTACCGCCGGCACGTGAACAGGGTCTTTTCGGTGTGCACGAGAATGTGCGGCAGCAGGGTTACTGGAGAGGAGCTGACACAGGACGTCTTTGTAAGAACATGGGAAAAGCTTCCACAGTTTCGTGGTGAGAGCGCTTTCTCGACATGGCTTCACAGGATTGCGATCAACGTGGTGCTGAATGCCAGGAAGAGTGACGGTCGGCAGGCATCGCGGATCGATGATGGAAGATCGGAAGATGTGGAAGAGGAAGGTGGCGGGGATGTGTTCGGGCAGCAGCGAGTGTCATTCGCGGCGGAGAGGATGGATCTGGAAAAGGCGATCGCCGCCCTGCCTCCCGGAGCAAGGAAGATCTTCGTGATGCACGATGTGGAAGGGTACAAGCACGAGGAGATAGCAGAGATGTTCGGAATCACCGCAGGGGGCAGCAAGGCGCAGCTTCACAGGGCTCGTCTTCTTTTGAGAGAGGCGTTGGCGCGATGACTGACAGGATCATGACATGTGCTTCGGTGGATGAGCTTCTTCTCGATGTTCTCGAGGGAGATGTGTCCGTGGAGACAAGCGCGGCAGTAGATGCGCACGTGTCGGAATGCGCGCGGTGTGCTGCACTGCTGCGTGACATCGGTGATGTGCGGGAAAGGGCGGCAACGCTGCCCGACCTGTCGCCTTCGTCGGATCTCTGGAAGGGAATCGCTGCCCGCATCGAAACTCCAGTGGTTGCTCTGGGTGAGAGAAAGCCTCACCGCTTCAGCTCTCCGGCCTGGATGGCTGCGGCTGCCGCTCTCCTTGTTGTTGGTTCATCGGGCATTACCTACCTGGCTACCACCAGGTCGAACAGCCCGGCTGCTCCGGCGCAGACAGCTGCAGCAGCTCCAGCAGTTGTGCCTGAAGTGGATGAAAAACCCGCTGTGGTTGCCGCAAACGATGTGGAGTCTGTAGGTGCCGCAGCTGCACCGAATCAGAGTGCCGGGCGCGCAGCGCGGAATGTGACAGTGCGCCTGGCTTCGAGCACCAGCCGCACGGTGTTCGCTCCTGACACGGTTTTTGGTTCGGAGATCGCGCGGCTGCAGCGCGTGATTGCCGAGCGGCGCAGTGAGCTGGATCCGCAGACTGTCAGCGTCGTGGAGATGAACCTCAGGCTGATAGATGCGGCAATCAAGAGCAGTCGCGCGGCGCTGGCAAAAGATCCAGGAAGCGGTTTCCTGAATCAGCAGCTCACACGCGCACTGGATAAGAAGGTTGAACTGTTACGGACGGTAGCACTGATGCCGTCGTCGACATGAAGCGCATACAACTGGATACTAAAATGAACTGGAAGAGAGCAGTATTGGCGGCGTCATTGAGCGCCCTGCCGGCAGTGGCCGCAGCCCAGGACTACGGGGTTCGCCGGGCACAGGTCGACACGGTGGTCGCACTGGAGAAGGAAGGCACGGTCGATCTTTCGATCGTCTCCGGGAAAATCCGGGTAGTCGGATGGGACCGGCAGGACGTGAAGATTTCGGCGAGAATAGATCGTGGGTTCGTCAGGCTGGACGCCGGAATGTCGCGCGTGCGCCTGACAGTCGAAGGTGACCGGGGCAGGCCGGGCGAAGCGATCTTTGAAGTGTCGGTGCCTCGCGGCACGCGGGTAATCATGAGCAGCGTCTCTGGCGACATGTACGCATCGGGCACCAGGGGCGAACTGAATGCTGAAGCCGTGAGCGGCGACATTGATGTGTCCGATGTGGTGCGCCGGCTGTCCATACAGTCGGTTTCAGGGAGCCAGCGGGTTGCAAATGTCGCTGGCGACGTCAGGTCCGCCGCTGTCAGCGGCCGCATCGAGATGGCGAACATACAGGGCGACATCGAGGCGGAGAGTGTCAGTGGCCGCATCATTATGCTGGATGTAACGTCCAGGTTCGTGAAGGCCGGGAGCGTTAGCGGACGGGTTGCGTTCGCTGGTCCCATCGACCCGGCCGGGCGTTATGAGTTCGAGTCGCACTCGGGCAGCATCCGGCTCGCGGTTCCGGACAACACCGGCGCGGTGGTGCGCGTCGAAACTTTCAGCGGTCACGTTGAGAGCGATTTCCCGGTGACGCTGCAGCCGAAACGCAGCGGGCAGAACCGGTTCGAGTTCCAGATCGGAAATGGCAATGCACGGATTGCCGCGGAGACATTCAGTGGTTCAATCAACATTATCCGCGGCACCAGCCGCGACATTTCGGGAGAATAGATGCGCAAGCTGATTTTTGCCCTCCTCGCCGCTTTCACCGTCAGCGCAAGCGCCGGTGCGCAGCAGCGACTGGGGCAGGACACAGAGACATGGCGGTACGACGCTCGCGTCGAAGCCGGGAAGTGGGTTCGTATTTACAACATGAACGGCGCGATCGAGTTCACGGCGAGCCCGGACAACCAGGTTCACATCATTGCGGAGAAGAACACCCGCCGCGGAGATCCGCGCGACGTTTACTTCGAGGTGGTACAGGTGAACGGTGGCCTCACTGTGTGCGCAATCTTCCATGAAGACACCACCTGCGAAGAGGATTCCTACCGGGTCCGGACTCGCAACCACGAGCAGAATCGCGTGTCGGTTGATATTCGCGTCCAGATTCCGAGGAGCTCGAAGTGGCAGGCCAGTTCGGTGAACGGCGCGGTTTCGGTTCGGGACGGCGGCGAAGAGGTGATTGCAAAGTCCGTCAATGGCGGTGTGACAGTCGCGAATGCCCGGGGCCCCGTGAAAGCGAGCACCGTGAATGGCGGAGTAACGGTTTCGACCTCGGAAGGACCCGTGAGCGCCACCAGCGTCAACGGCAGCGTTACAGCACGCATGGAGAAGATCTCCGGCAATGAAGACATGAGCTTCAGTACGGTGAACGGAACTGTGCGCCTGGAAGTTCCCAAGGATTTCGACGCGAATGTCCGGCTGGACACCATGAACGGAAGCATCAGCAGCGACTTTCCGATCAAGCTGACAGGCCGGTTTGGCCCTCGTCACGCCGAGGGTACAATAGGCCGCGGCGGCCGAAGCATACGCGCCAGAAGTGTGAATGGCAGCGTAATTATCAGAACGCTCTAGGGCGAGAAAGCCCCTCCGTACGGAGGGGCTTTTTTGTGCAAGAGTCCTGGTAACTAGTGTGGCTGGGCATGCGCTCAATACATTTCGCGCATGAATCCAGAGCCACTTTTCGAATGGCGTGAAGTCCTCCTCGAGTTCACCGGGTTCGTCGCGTCATTCCTCGCGACGGGCTCGGTCGGTTTCCGGTTTTTTGTGGAGCGTGGTCGCGGCGCCGCCACACATTCAAATGCGTCAGATGAAGCGCGCGTCTATTCCGACGCCCTGAGGAGGGCCGCTCTTCTTGGACTGCTCGGAGCAACCGCCTCGGCAGTGATGCTTTATCAGCGGCTGCCTGAGAGCGCCGCGCGGGCGCATACGGACGTCGCAGGGCTGCTCCGCACCAACATGATGACTGCTTCGCAGGTTGCACTTCTGCTTGCCGGCCTGGTGGGACTCGCCGTTGCATCACGCGGTGTGCGTGCTGGATGGTTCCTGGCTCTGCTCGCATTTGTGGGAAGCCCGTTGCGCGGTGTGTTCACGGAGAACCTCACCCGTATCGTAAATCCAACGCATCAGATGTTCGCCAGTCTCTGGATAGGGACGCTTCTGATTCTGCTCGCTGCAGGCTTTGGCACCTTATTGAGGGAGGATGCCGTGCGCTCGAGGCGGGCTACTATCGCTGCCGATATGGTGAACTCATTTTCGCCCTTTGCGCTCTTCGCGAGCGCCGGCGTTGCGACTTTTGGGGTGATTACCGCCTGGCGCCATCTCAAGACATTGTCGAATCTCTGGACGACGCCTTACGGGTATGCGCTCATCGCAAAGCTGTGCCTTGTCGCAGTTGTCGTGGCCCTGGGCGCATGGAACTGGCGGCGGCAGCGTCCCAAGCTAGGCACCGATGACGCACTATACAGTATTCGTCGTTCCGCGCGTGCAGAGCTGATGGCGGCAGCTCTTGTGCTGGTCGCGACTGCGATACTGGTCAGCATCCCCGCGCCAAAGGCGCCCGCTGCGGGCGCGGCAGGGCCCGTAGCGCCAGCACCCAATGCAGCGGTGCAACCTGCTCCTGCTCCATAATCAAGGGACTCTTCAGGGCAAATAGCCCGGCGCCTGAGCGTGCGATCCGTTAGCTTGAGTAATACTCTCCAAGGTGTCCCTTTGAAGGAATTTCAGTTCGAAGACGCAGGTCATAAATTCCGTTGCGAGCGTGGCTCGTCCCCTGGAACGCCGGGAATCGACTGGTGGTGGATCTCCCTGGATGGAGACGCCCAGCGGTATGCGGCATTTCGCAGCGAGCCCGGCGATACAGTTGCTTCGTTGAAGCCGCGAATCGTCGCCTACTACGATGAAGTTCTCGCTATTCGCGCTCGTCCCCGTATTCTGCGTCCGTCCTGGTCGCAGCGTAAACCGGCGACGGAAGCCGGCGCGGTTGCAGGCGCCCCGGAAGCTCCGAAACCAGCCGAGCCAGCTACCTGAAGCTGCGCAGACTCCGGAGCTTTGCTCCGTGAGTCTGCGCTCCACAGATCAGGCAGGTGAGGTCAAGACTCGCCTGTCCACCCCGCGCGTGAGCAGCCAGGCAGCCAGTGCAATAGCTGCAAGCGCCAGCGGCATCAACAGTATGGGGCTGCTGTATGCGGGTGCGAGCAGGAAGGCGGCCGATCGCAGGAAGAATCCAGCTCCGCCGATCATGAAAAGAATCCCAAGCAGCTTCGGGAGGTATCCGGACTTCGCGATCAGGTAGCCCCGCAGCATTGTTGCAATCCCGTAAATACACAGGAACAGCCAGGCGATGGTTCCTGCAATCTTTGTAGCCAGCAACGCTAGCGCGTTTCGTTGTTCGACGGTGAAGGCTGCCATGACTGAGGAATCACCCAGGATAACCGACGCCGAGTAGAAGCTGGACTGCGCGACGGCGAAGGTGACCGTGCCGACGATACCAAAGAACACGCTCAAGAGCGCGAGATTCCGGTTGACTGGCTTTAGCAGAATATAGAAAAACACCATCAGGGCCACGTCGCAGATAGCCTCCACAAGGTATGCCGCGAAGCTCAACCGAAAAAGCATCGGATGCTGTACGATATTGGCGGCCGTCTGCGCTGCATTCCCGGCCACGATGATTTTCCCCGGCAGGTACATCTCGCCAAGGAATCCGAAAACGATCGATAGCAGCATGGCCACGCCGGCAGCGCGGGCATAGCGCTGAAGTGTGTCAGCATGATCAGGAGTGACAGGCATTGCGGCTCCGAAGGATTGGGTAGCCCACCCTACGAATGACTAAATTCGTAGTTTCAGTCAGGGGAACCCACAGGGCGGGCGAATCAGGCCTGTAGAAAGTTCGCCCTGCTGTATTCGCCCTGATTGTTTAACTTGTTGGAGCGAGTGAAGTTGTTTCGCACAGACCCGGTAGCTCAGTTGGTAGAGCAACGGACTTTTAATCCGTAGGTCGCGGGTTCGAGACCCGCCCGGGTCATAATGCGTGTGCGCCCCTTCGGGGCGTTTTTTTTTGGAACTCTCCCAGAGAATTGACAGTGGGCGGTTCTGATCCGGTGACAATGTTTCGCCTGGAAAGGGCAGTTGAATCTCACGGTCCGTCATTCCAGACCCTATGTTTCGCGCAGGTAATGATCTCCTGCCACGAGGTACATAATGATTCTTTATGCTGGAATTGCGCTGCTGGTGCTCTGGCTGCTCGGATTCTTTCTTCTCAAGAAAGTCGTAGGTGGAATCATCCACATCGTGCTGATCATTGCGATAATCGCTATCGCGTGGCATTTCCTCGGCGGAGCCTGACCCAGCCTGACTAATCAGGGCCGAGCGCCCGCGCCGACGGCGCGCTGGCGGATCCTCGCGCTTCTTTCGGTTGCAGAGCTTCTTGGCATGTCGCTCTGGTTCGCGGGCAACGCCGTGTCGGCGCAGCTCGCCGCGCGTTTTGCGCTGGACTCGAGTGAGACCGGCTGGCTGACGACAATCGTACAGCTTGGGTTCGTGGCAGGAACCGCGGCGATAGCAATGCTCAACATCGCCGACATAGTTCCGTCACGGCTACTCTTCAGTGTCAGCGCGATCATGGGCGCCGCAGCCAACCTTGCGGTGCTCGTGGCTCCCACATTCGAGATGACTCTGCTGGCACGCTTCGCGACGGGAGTGTTTCTGGCGGGAGTCTATCCGCCGGCGATGAAGATGATCGCGACCTGGTTCGTTTCCCAGCGGGGACTGGCAATTGGATCGATTGTCGGAGCACTCACCATCGGGAAGGCGACTCCCTTTCTGGTTCACTCCCTTCCCAACATCGAGATTTCCGCGGTGCTAGGAGTTGCCTCGCTGTCGGCAGTTGCCGCGGCGCTGCTCGTTCTGGCCGGCTACTCCGACGGACCACACGCATTCGCGCCGCGGCCTTTTTCCTGGCGGCTGGCAGGTACGGTGGCAGGATCGCGAAAGTGGCGGCTGGCGACAGCGAGCTACCTGGGCCACATGTTCGAGCTGTATGCGTTCTGGACATGGATCGGTGCATTCATGGCGGCTGGGCTGGTCGCCAGTGCCGCCCGTATTTCTCTGCTGACTTTTCTGGTGATCGCGGTTGGCGGAGCGGGCTGCGTCTGGGGTGGGATATACGCGGACCGGCAAGGAAGGGAAAAGCTGGTGCGAACGGCGCTGCTGCTCAGCGGCACGTGCTGCCTCGCGAGCGCATTGATGTTTGGTCAGAGTATCTGGCTGGTGCTTCCATTCGCGCTTGTCTGGGGCTTCTTCGTCATTGCAGACAGCGCGCAGTTCAGCGCACTCGTGACCGAATCCGTGGAGCCCCACGCGGTGGGGACCGCGCTCACCCTTCAGACATCGCTGGGTTTTCTGCTCACCATGCTGCCCATGCAGCTCGTTCCCAGGTTTGCTTCGGCCTTTGGATGGAGGTGGGCGCTGGTATTTCTGGCGGTGGGTCCTATGGCGGGAATAGTTGCGATCCGCCGCCTCAGGCCACGCGCTGGCGCGGTACTTTCATAATGGGCGTTCATGCCCGACAAAAACGAAAATCTCCACGGTAACGTTCCGGACGAAAGCGCTGTCGCGCTCGTGCTCATCGATGTAATCAACGATCTGGAGTTCGCGAGCGGAGCGGCGCTTCTGAAAAATGCGCTTCCCGCCGCCTCGAATCTCGCAAAACTCAAGGCGCGTGCGAAAGCCGAAAAGATTCCCGTCATTTATGTCAATGACAATTTCGGGAAGTGGCGATCGGATTTCCGGCATCAGCTTGGCCACGTGCTGGAGGATGGCGTGCGAGGTCAGCCAATTGCCGAACTTCTGCGCCCCGACGCAGACGACTACATCGTCCTCAAGGCCAAGCACTCAGGATTCTATCACACTCAGCTCGATCTTCTGATCGCGTACCTTGGCGTCAAGACTCTGATTCTTGCCGGGCTCACGACGGACATTTGCGTGCTCTTTACCGCGGCTGATGCGTACATGCGGGATCTGAACGTCGTTGTTCCCACAGATTGTGTAGCGGCAGCGCGAATCGAGGATCACGAGTATGCATTGCGCCACATGAAGAAAGTGCTGGACGTCGAGACAGTCGAGTCGCAGAACATTGAGTTCAAAGGCCTGATGGAAAAGTCTCAGGCGGCTCGGGCAGGTGCCATCCAGGCGCAGGCTCGAGCGGCTCCAGCGCCCGCGTCTGGTCTATGTGAATGACCGCATCGAACTGGTCTGCGAGGTTTGCCTGGAAATAGTGGCTCACGCGCTCGGATTGCGGACGGTAGATAACCCCTATTGCACGTTCCAGAAGTTTTGACGGCAGCTCCCGGCGCAGAGCGTCGTTGCCGCGAAGGATCAGCAGCATTCGGTCGAGGCCGAACTGGTGGAAATACTCCTCATAACTCCCGCGCATTCCCGGCCGGACGGTTTTGCGCTGTCCTTCACCGTCCCAGTCGTCGGCGGCTGTCACGCTGCCGCCATAAGTCGTGAAGCCGACCAGCACGGCGTTATCGCCGTGCTTCTGCCGGAGCAGCTGTCCCACATTCAGCTCACCGCCTCGTCCCATCTCTGTTGCGCGCGCGTCGCCGAGATGGGAATTGTGAGCCCAGATCACGATTTTTGGCTTCTGGCCTCGCGACACCAGGTGCTCCGCAATGGCATCGACTGTTTGGGCCATGTGCGTGTCGCGCAGATTCCACGACGATACGCGAGCGGCAAACATAGAGCGATAATATCGTTCGGCATTCAGGACCAGACGCGAATTCTGCTCCGCAGCAAAGAGCTCCTCGACGTCCGCCGTGGCTTCGGCACGCATTTCGGCGGCGACACGACTCATGTCGGTCAGCTGGCGAACTACTTCGTCTTCACATGACCTGCCCAGGTCGAATGTTGCGGAGTATCCGTAGGCCTGACTGTCCTCGCCGAAGTGCTCGAAGCAGCTATACCGGTAGCGTGCGCGCCTGGCTGCTTCAGGATCGACTTTCTGGAGGTAGGCGAGCACCGCCTCGATCGAGGTGAACAGGCTGTACAGATCCAGTCCATAGAAACCCGTCCGGCTGGACTTGCTCCGCTCTGAGTTGAAATCGCGCAGCCAGGCGATGAAGTCGCGGACCTCGGTGTTCCGCCACATCCACGCGGGAAACCTCTGGAAGTCGGAGAGCGCGGTAGTGGCGTCGCTGTCGTGGCTGTGAAACCGCACGAAGCGGTTTACCCGGAACGCGTCCGGCCAATCGGCTTCTACTGCAACTGCGCTGAATCCCTTCTCACGGATTAGGCGCTGGGTAATAAGTGCGCGCTCGAGGTAGAATTCGTGCGTCCCGTGTGAAGCCTCACCCAGCAGGACGTAATGCGCATCTCCAATCAGGTCGAGAAGGGGGTCATAATCCGCAGGACCCGACCGGATATGGTGCGCTGCCGCAAGGACTGATTTGGAGGGTGCCGATGGTGCCACGTTCGTTCGAGAAAACTCGACGTTTATACGGCAAACACCGTGCGACTACGGCGTCAGTTTTCGAAAAAAGTCTGGATGCAGCTCGTGACGATTTCTTCCTTCATCTTGTCGGAAGGGGTTAGCTTCGCGGCGCACAACAACCGTTTCACCTCTTTCAAGGTTCCCTCCGGGGAAGTTCCTTTGTCACGGAGGTGGCGGGTCAGGTCACAAGCTTCCGCGACCAGTTGATCCCGGTCGAAGACCCCGGTTAGCGCGGACGCGGAAATGGTCGCAGATAATTTTTCAGATGGAGTCACAATGGTAAGGTACGGTAGCAGGGACAGAAACTGCAGTCTGTTGGGTTTTCTGGTTGTCGCTGCATTCGCTTGCGCGCCCGCGACGCGCGGGGTGCCGGCGTCGGCAGTCGTCACTACTGCAGAGCAGGCGATAGCTCCCGATGCCGCCGCCGACTCCCTCCTGGTGGATCTGGGCACATTGGATCCGACCTTTGTAATCGAGATGCGTTACGCGACGCCGAACAACTTTACGGGCGCGAAACTGCCCGGTTACGAGGCCAACAGGGCGTACCTCAGGAAAGAAGCCGCACTTGCACTCGCGGCGGTTCAGCGCAGTCTCGCGGGACGCGGGCTTGGCCTCAAGATTTTCGACGCTTACAGACCTGTTCGCGCGACGGATGAGATGGTGCGCTGGACCAGGCGAGTCAACCGCTCTGATCTGATAGCGGATGGTTACATAGCATCCCGAAGCCGACACAACCTTGGCGCAGCAGTGGATCTCACTCTCGTGAGGCTCGCCACGCTGGAGGAGCTGGAGATGGGCACCCCCTTCGATACCTTTACCGCGGCCGCGCACACCGCCAATGCGACGGGGGAAGCGGCCGCCAACCGCCAGCTCCTGAAGGGTGCGATGGAGGCGGGCGGTTTCTCACCCTATTCTGAAGAATGGTGGCACTTCAGCTTTCCGGTTGAGAAACCGCTCCGCTTCGATCGCGTGATTCGCTAGGCCCCGGGCATCGCCCGGATCTCCGCCGTGCCCGGCACAATCTCCGACGTGCCGAGCGATTTCAGCTTCGCATTCACAGCTGTGAGCGCGCTCATCTCCGTCCTGATTGCCGCAAGATGTGCATCCAGCTGGGCTGACAGGATATTGAACACTTCGTACGACTGATCCGTTGGCCGGGCATCGGCGCTGCTCACCACGCCGGCCAAGGCCGCAATCTTGTTGTTCAGTCTGATCGGATAATTGAGCGGATCCTGACCGGACTGATTCTTCACCTGGTAGATCTCGGCTTCGATCGAGGCCAGCCGCGTCATCATGCCCGTGCTCACTGCGTCGAGCTCGAGTTTCTGAGCGTCCGTCAGGCCGGCGCGGCGTGCGGCGAGTTGCGCACGGAGATTTCTGATTGTCCGCACCGCATTGTTCGCATCATTGACCCGGTCGCCGATCTTCCTGAGGAAGTTGAACTGTTCAACGAGTTCTGCCTGGGTTGCACGGGAGCGCGGATCCTTGAGCAGACTGAAAGTCTGCGATTGAACCGGCTCGCCGCCCACGGTCATTCGTACCGTGTACTGACCGGGAATTGCCATCGGCCCCTGAGTACCTGCTGCCCACATTATCAGGTTCTCGAAGCTGACAAGGTCGGGGTAATAGAGATTCCACGCGAACATGTTCAGCCCGTTCTTGTTAGGAACACGCGGCGGCGGTGCCGGCCGGCGCGGGCCATCTTCGCCGGGCGTTTCTTCACCTCTCGCCTCGGTCCTTCGTGCGCTGTCCGGATTCACTCCTGCGCGACGCAAACTATCCTCGCGATTTCGCCGGATGCTGTCGGTCCGCAGTGAATCCATCCGAACACTTGAATCCTGCAGGCTCGTAAACTTCCGGATGAGCGAGCCTTTCGAGTCCAGAAATTCGAGCGTCACCGTTTGGTTCTTGTCCTTGAGCCAGTAGTACACGACGGCTCCGTTGGGCGGGTTCTGTCCCGATGGGTGACCGCCAGCTGCGCCAGTTCCTCCACCACCGCGAAAATCGGCGCGATACACGTTGCGGGGTTTGAAGAGGTGAGCAGGACGCGAGGTGACGGCCGGGCTGAGCTGCCTGAGCGCAGAGAGGTCGTCCAGAATCCAGAAGGATCGTCCATGAGTCCCTGCAACAAGATCGCCTTCCTTCACAACCAGGTCGTGAACGGGCACGATGGGAAGATTCTTCCGGAGCGACTGCCAGTTCGTGCCGTCATTGAAGGACACCCAGATCCCTCGTTCAGTGGCTGCGTACAAGAGCCCCCTGCGAACCGGATCTTCCCGCACTGCGCGAACGAACTCGGTCGCAGATATTCCACTCGTGATCAGCGTCCAGGTTCTGCCGAAGTCTGTCGTGCGGTAGATGTACGGTTTCAGGTCGTCCATCTGGTACCGATTGGCCGCAACGTAGGCGGTGCCTGCTGCGTGAGGCGATGCTTCTATGAGCGAGATGCGCGCGAACTCGGGCATGCCTGGCGGTGTGATGTTCGTCCAGCTCTTTCCGGCGTTGCGCGTAACGTGCACCAGTCCGTCATCGGAGCCGGCCCAGATCACTCCGGCTTGCCTCGGCGATTCCGCAATTGTGAATACAGTCGCGTAGTACTCGACTGAGGTCTGATCCTTGGTGATTGGTCCGCCGGAGGGACCGAGTGTCCGTGGATCGTGCCGGGTAAGATCGGGACTTATTGGGCTGAAGCTTTGCCCGTTATTGGTGGACTTGAAAACCACGCTGCTTCCGACATACAGAGTCCCCGGATTGTGCGGCGAAATAACTATCGGGAAAGTCCACTGGAAACGGTATTTCGCGTCCGCGGCATCATGTCCCATCGGGTTGTCGGGCCATGGATTGATGTTACGTGCTTCCCGCGTTTTTTCGTCGAAGCGGGTGAGATATCCGCCGTATGAGCCTGCGTAAACGACGTTCGGGCTATCCGGGCGAACAGCGATGTAACCGCTTTCACCACCGCCGACATCGTACCAGTCGCTGTTGCCGATTCCACCGTCGGCCCTGCTGGGGCCACACAGAGTCGAATTATCCTGCTGGGCTCCGCACACGCGATAGGGAAAATGGTTCGTCGTTGTGACATGATAGAACTGCGCGGTGGAATAGTCCTGCTCTGTCCATGTCCGTCCAGCGTTGAACGACACGTTCGCTCCGCCATCGTTTCCATTGATCATCCGCTGCGCATCGTTCGGCGCGATCCAGAGATCGTGATTGTCGCCATGAGGGACGGGAATTCCGCGGAAGGTCTTGCCGCCATCGGTGGACCTGTACAGTCCGGTGTTCAGTGCGTAAACCGTGTTGCTGTCCTTCGGGTCTGCGAAAATCCTGGTGTAGTACCATGCGCGCTGCCTGAGGCGGCGGTCGCTGTTCGTTCGCGTCCACGTGGCACCCGCGTCGTCCGAGCGGAACACTCCCCCCGAGTCTGCCTCGATCAGTGCCCAAAGCCGCGTCGGCTTCACGGGAGAAACGGTGATGCCGACCTTCCCGATGATTCCCGTCGGCAGGCCGGCATTCCGGGTCAGCTCGGTCCAGCTTTCACCGGCATCGGTTGACTTGAAGAGACCGCTGCCCGCTCCACCCGATACGAGTTTCCAGGGAGTGCGATTCGCCTGCCACAGTCCTGCATACAGCACAGAAGGATTTGACGAGTCCAGGACGAGATCACTTGCTCCGGTCGAATCATTCCGGAAGAGGACATTTTTCCAGGTAGCTCCGCCGTCGGTAGTCTTGAAGACGCCGCGCTCGCGGTTCGGACCCCACACATGTCCCTGGACCGCCACATATACAATGTTGGGATCAGTCGGGTGCACGCGGACCCTGGATATCTGGTGCGAATCGCCCAGGCCGATTGCCTTCCAGGTCTTGCCGGCATCGGTTGACTTGAACATTCCGTCGCCGAGGGAAACGTTCCCGCGGATTGTGTGCTCCCCGGTGCCCACATATACGATGTCGGGGTTGGAGCTGCTGACGCCGATTCCGCCAATACTGCCGCCAAAGTGCGCGTCAGTCACGGGCGACCAGGTCATTCCGCCATCGGTTGTCTTGAAGACTCCGCCGCCCGTTGTTCCCATGTAGTACTCGTATGGCCGCGTCGCGGAACCAGCCACCGCAACCGACCTTCCTCCCCTGAAGGGCCCGATTTCACGCCATTTCAGGGCGGCGAAGGCCGCCGTGTCGTATGAGGCACCGGGGGCGGTCTGAGCGCGACACTCGTTGACAGGTAATCCGGGTACGAGCAGGAGCGCAGCTAGTGTCGATCGGAAAAGGGACGGAAAGTTCACGAATGTTCTCCAGAAGATGAACGTGGCGACCTACCATTTATCACAAAACAGCTACCGCCTGCAAGGCTGTACCAAAAATGGTCGCTGGTTTGCAGGAAATTGACGTAAAAGGGAGAGCCAATGGCCAGTCAAAACTTTGAAGCAGCGCAGGAAGATCTGGATCCCCACCGCAGGGAGGAGCGCAGGGCGGCGGCGGAAGAGCTTGCCGGCCGGATTCGGACGAAAGGAGTACGGGTGCATGGGAACGAAAGCGCCGCGGAGCTGGACGACATTCTGACGGCGATCGACGAATTCGAGGAAGCTGTCATGGCGCGGGGCGGCGACCTGATGAGCAATTCGCCAGATTCCACTGACCCGCTGAATCCGGAATACGTCGTCCCTCAGCGCAAGACAGGGGAATCACCGGTCGAGTACGTGGGGCGAGTCAGGGCAGCACGCGCGGCGCTGCTCCGCGCGGACTAGCTGTCGGCGGTCCAGCCTTCAGGGGTCTTCCGGCCTGGATTCCGCCCGCCGCGCTTGTCTATGAGTTCGATCTCACCGATCTGCATTCCGCGGTCGATCGCTTTGGCCATGTCATAGACTGTAAGCAGCGCAATTGAAACAGCAGTGAGCGCTTCCATCTCGACTCCCGTTTGAGCAACGGTGGAAACAGTAGCTTTTGCGCGAACGCCAGGCAGCGATTCGTCGAGGCTCATCTGCACGTCAACGGCGCCAAGCTGAATAGTGTGACAGAGGGGAATGAGGTCGGGAGTCCGCTTTGCGCCCATGATGCCGGCGATCTTTGCCACTACCTGAACATCCCCTTTCTTCAAGCCGTTCGCACGGATGGTCTCGAGCGTCTCCCTTCCCATGCGTATGCTGCCTATGGCAACGGCGGTTCGAGGTGTCTCGTCCTTCGCCGTCACGTCCACCATGGTGGCTTTCCCCGCGCTGTCTACGTGTGTGAGGTCTTTCATTGCAGTGCCGCCCGGAGTTCGCGGAGAAGTCTTGCAGTTATCAGCTGTGGATTCACATTGCCGTCTGCCTGCTGCTGCGCGCGAGCGACTGCTTCCACTGCCCTGGATGTTCGCAGCGCAAGAATGTCATTCTGCCGCGTCACCGCGTCCCGGACCCGCTCATTCAGAATCGCAATCAGCGATTCGAGAATGTCGCTGAATACACCGCGCGCACTGGAAGCCCCCTGTGCCAGGCTGGTTGCGAACATGGGAGCCGATGAAGGATCAGTCGCAGCATCGTACAGCTTGCGGGCCGCGGCCATTGCCTTGGCGGGACCATCTCCAGCCAGCAAACGTCCCGGCGCACCGGCGGCAAGCCGGACCCGTTCCTCCGTCGAGAATTTGTCCTCGAGAAAAGCCTCGACTGCCGGGTGCGAGAGAAATGCCCTGACGTCCGCATCGCTCACCAGCGTAACACGCACCGGAGAGACGCGCGACCGAACGGTTGGAAGCAGTGCGCCGGGCTCGCTCGATGTAATGATGATGGTCGTATCCGCAGGAGGTTCTTCGAGAAGTTTCAGGAATGCGTTCGCAGCCTGGTCTGCCCCTTCCTGGGCAACCATGCGCTCCGCGTCGCCAACGATGAAAACTTTTCTCGCACCGAGCGCGGGTTTCATGGATGCAGCCTGAACAAGCGCGCGGACAGTTGCGACGAAGAGACCTTCGGACCCGCTGGCCGGACCGTACAGGCCCGACGCCGCCTGGCGCTCTTCAATTGCCTCATGGATATCGTCGCGAATCGCTTCGGCGTCAGGGTCTGATTCCTTGAGCCGTGGCCGCGGGAAGAACCAGTGAATGTCCGGGTGCCTGAGCTCTAGCGCATTTCGGCAGCTCTGGCATTCGCCGCACGGTTTCTCCTGCGCAGTGCAGAGCAGCAGCTGTGCGAGCCAGTGTGCAAGACGCTGTTTTCCCGTTCCGCGGGGACCGTGCAGCAGGATGCTCGCCGGGAGAGCACCGCGCTCGATACTTTCCCGCAGGGTTTTCTGAAGGGTCTGATGACCGAAGAGTGGGATCAAAGGCACGGGTGAAATCTATCGCCGCAGATGGCACGTTTCCTGACCCTCAAGGTGTCGCTACTATAGAATGGCAACGAAAGGGAGAGAGCATGGCCAGGAACCTCGAAGGCAGAAAAGTCGCAGTACTCGCAACAAATGGCTTCGAATACTCGGAGCTCACGGACCCGGTGGAGGCGCTGAAAGCGGCAGGTGCGGATGTGAGAATTGTCTCGCTTCAGAAGGGGGACATCCAGGGCATCACAAAGGGGGAGCCCTCCGGCACCGTACATGTGGATGACCTCGTCACGGCCGTCGATGCCAGGGATTTCGATGCCCTGGTTCTGCCGGGGGGAAGCAAGAACCCGCGCATCCTGAGCGACAATCCAGACGCCGTAGCGTTTGCACGGAGCTTCATGGAATCGGACAAACCTGTGGCCGCTATTTGCCATGGACCTCTGGTTCTCGTCGCTGCCGACGCACTGAAGGGAAGAACCCTCACTTCGACGCCGACGGTGAAGGATGAGCTGGAGCAGGCAGGGGCCACCTGGGTGGACAAGGCCGTATGCGTGGACCAGAAGCTGGTGACCAGCCGAAAACCGGCGGACCTGCCCCAGTTCTGCGAAAAGCTCCTTTCCATGCTCGCTACGGCAATTGAAGAGCGAAAGCTCGACAAGACTATCGAGCAGAGCTTTCCAGCCAGTGATCCAATGCCCGGACCGACCGCACTCTAGCGGGTCGGAACCCCATGCAGACCTGTGGGTACTTTAAACTGTAAAGTACTTGACAGAAGCTGCGATTTCAGGGAAATTCCAATATGGCTTCAGTCACTCCGCTCAGGCGGACAGAGAAACCGGAACCACCGGCACTGCACGCGAGGGCTATGGACAACCTCGCATACATCCGGGATACCATGGAAGCCGCCGTTTCATTTACGGCAGTTTCAGGATGGGGAATGGTCGCAGTCGGGCTGGTTGCACTGTTGGCGGCAATCGCCGCGGGTGCGCAGCCGACAACCGACATGGGCCTGAAAGTGTGGCTGCTGTCTGCGGTGCTGGCGCCCGTGATCTCTCTATGGGCGATCGTTCGAAAGGCGAAGGCGGCAAGGATGCCGCTGCTGTCGGGTCCGGGAAGGAAGTTCCTGTTGAGTTTTTCTCCGCCGATTCTGGTGGGTGCACTTCTGACGGTCGTGCTGTACCGCGCGGGTCTGGTGGAGGCGATTCCGGGTATGTGGCTGCTTCTGTATGGCGCGGCCGTTGTGGCAGGCGGTGCGTTTTCAGTTCAGATCGTGCCCGTTATGGGATTCTGTTTCATGGTGGCGGGGATCATTGCGTTGTTTGCGCCGGCAACCTGGAGCAACTGGATAATGGCCGTCGCGTTCGGCGGACTGCACATAGCGTTTGGAATTCCAATAGCAAGGAGACACGGTGGGTAAGCACGGAGCTGCAAGAGACGAGGGGCGATCGGCAGGAGGAACGAACCGGGTAGGTGGTGACCGGCTTCGGACTCTCCGCGCGAAGCGCGCCGAGCGTCCTGCCGAGACCACCGTGCGTTCGCAGGCTGCTGTACGCGCGGAAGATCTCGACAGGCTTATACATGAACGACTCCGCCTGGGAATCGTTAGTGCACTGGCAGTCAACAGCTCGCTCAGCTTCAGCGATCTCAAGAAGCTGATGCGCACTACCGACGGAAATCTCAGCGTCCACGCTCGCAAGCTGGAGGAAGCCGAGTACATCGCGTGCACGAAATCATTTGAGGGCAGGATGCCAAAGACGCAGTATCGGCTGACGGCAACGGGCCGCAAGGCGCTGGAACGTTATCTCGACCACATGGAAGCGCTGATCAGCGCAACCCGCGAGCGCTAAACGCGATGAGCACACGACCAGCCTCGGCAAAGGAAAAGTTCCCGGGAATCCATGTAGCGATAATCATGGACGGCAACGGACGCTGGGCCAATGCGCGCGGACGCCCGCGCACTGCGGGCCATGTGGTAGGAGCGCGGACTGTGCGCACGATCGTCGAAGCGGCACCATCGTGCGGGATAGGAACTCTCACGCTCTATGCCTTTTCCGCCGACAACTGGAACCGGCCGTCGCGCGAAGTTGCGATGCTGATGCGGCTCTTCCGCCGGTACCTTGCATCCGAAGTAGAGCGCTGCGTTACCAACAGTGTTCGGATGACCATTCTTGGCAGACGCGACCGGATCCCGGAGGAGCTGCGCCGCGCGATAACTGCCGCGGAGCACGCAACCAAGGCGGGAACCACGATGGATCTCCGGATTGCGCTCGACTACTCGTCGCGCGATGCAATCGTTCGCGCCGCGAAAAAGCTTGGCAGCGAGGCCGATCCGTCGTGGGAGACTTTCCGGCATCTCCTCGGACGTGTGGACCACGCCCGTGGTGCCGCCCGGGATGTGGATCTCCTGATCCGCACCGGCGGGGAACAGCGGCTCAGCGATTTCCTCCTGTGGGAGTGCGCATACGCAGAGCTGTATTTCACCCGGAGAATGTGGCCGGAGTTCGGCATTGCCGACCTTCAGGAAGCTGTGGATGAGTTCCATAATCGGGAACGCCGGTTCGGGACGGTCCCAGCGGCCGCGGCAGGCTAGAGACGGAAAACGGAAACGGATAACGGATAACGGACAACGCGCTTTTCTCTCCCGAGGGGCGCGTTTTCCGTTTTCCGTCATCCGTTATCCGTTCGGCTGCTCGACGGCCTTAACATCAGAGAATGCCCGACGTCTAATTTTATGACCGCGCATTGGGCGCGGCCGACAAACAGGTTTGGAGGTTTTCAATGGCAAGATTTCGCACTGTTGCGCTCGGCGCGGCTCTCATTGCAGCGACGGCAGGTGCCGTAGGCGCACAAGTCCCCGATTCGGCGAAGGCCGGGGAGTGGCGCGAGAGACAAGTTCGCGAGCGGCAGGGTCAGGTGCGGCCGGGTGCCCGTCGCAACATGGAGCGCAAGATGCGCGCACATCACAAGGGACCGATGGGCCCGATGGGACGCGGAATGCGTCAGGGCGCGCAGGGAAGACCGGGTATGCCGGGAATGGATCTCTTGCGCAGTCTCAATCTGACCGAGACGCAGCGCACGCAGGTCCGCGCAATTCACGAGAAGTATCAGCCGCAGATGCAGGCCATCCATGAGCGCGGCAGAACTGAGTTCGAAGCAACACGTGAAGCACGTCAGCGCGGCGACACAGCCGCAGTACGAGCAGCGCTTCAGCGCTCGCGCCAGAACGTGGAGTCGCAGGCGGCAGCGCTGCACGAGCAGATGTTCCGGGAAGTTCGCGCTGTTCTTACTGCCGACCAGCGCGCCAAGGTCGATGCGCAGCTCGGTGAGCGGATCAAGCGACTCGATGAACAGAAGGCACGTCTCGAGAGATTGCGCCGATAGTCAGTACCTTTTCAGGAAGCAGAGAGCCCGCGGATTCCGCGGGCTCTTTTTTTGTCCTTGCAGTCCCGCCTTGAGCCCTTTCACGGGTGAAGGCAATTCCATACCTTTGCAGCCGACTCGAACTGCGTCTCCAAGGGGGATTGATGGGCTCCGAAGTAGTCCAGTTGCGGCGGCGCGGATTTGGTGAAACCATGCGCAGGGATGCGTGGTGGGTTCAGCCGGTCATCGTGTTCATTGTTCTCACTTCGTTTCTGGTGTACGCGACCTGGGCTGCCTTCCAGAATGCGCACTATGAATTCGGGAACTATCTCTCTCCGTTCTATTCGCCGCTGCTGCTTGGCGATTCGCCGAACGCCTGGTTTGGGCCGAAGCCAGGGTGGTGGCCATCTCTTCTGCCATTTTCACCGGCGCTGCTCATTCTGCCATTTCCGGCAGGTTTTCGATTCACCTGCTACTACTACCGCGGCGCCTACTACAAGGCGTTCTGGTCGGATCCGCCGAACTGCGCTGTGGGTGAGCCGCGCAAGGGATATCGCGGGGAGAATTCATTTCCGCTGATCGTCCAGAACATTCACAGGTACTTCCTTTATTTCGCGCTCCTGTTCCTCGTGTTTCTCGCGCACGACGCATGGAAGGCCATGTGGTTTACCGATCCTGCAACAGGTGAGCAGCATTTCGGAATTGGAATTGGCACGATCGTACTGACACTCAATGTCATTCTGCTCGGCGGCTATACGCTCGGCTGCCACTCGTTCAGGCATCTCGTGGGAGGCGGTCTCGACAGGCTCGCACGCAGGCCAGTGCGCAAGGCGGCGTACGATTGCGCCAGCTGCCTCAACCGGGGGCACATGCGGTGGGCCTGGTTCAGTCTGTTCGGCGTCGCATTGTCTGATGTGTATGTACGACTCTGTTCCATGGGCATCATTAACGATCTGAGGTTCTTCTAGTGGCCGATTATGAAACGCACTATCACGACGTTCTCGTAATCGGGGCGGGCGGCGCAGGGTTGAGGGCCGCCATCGAAGCGGTGGGTTCCGGTGTTTCCGTCGGCCTTGTCTGCAAGTCACTGCTCGGCAAGGCGCACACTGTGATGGCCGAAGGTGGTGTGGCCGCTGCACTGGCCAACGTAGATGACCGGGACAACTGGAGTGTGCACTTCGCCGACACCATGCGCGGCGGGCAGTACCTGAACAACTGGCGAATGGCCGAGCTGCATGCGAAGGAGGCTCCCGATCGCGTGCGCGAGCTCGAGGCATGGGGAGCAGTTTTCGATCGGACGCCCGATGGCAGGATTCTGCAGCGCAATTTTGGCGGGCATAAATATCCGCGCCTTGCGCACGTGGGAGACCGGACCGGGCTGGAGATGATCCGGACTCTCCAGGATCGCGCCATCTACACGGGCATCGACGTGCACATGGAGTGCACAGTGCTCAAACTCCTGACCAATGGCGAGCGTGTGGTTGGAGCCTTTGCATACGATCGCGAGCGGGGCCGATTCCGCGTCTTTCATTGCAAGGCGGTGGTTCTCGCGACGGGCGGAATCGGCAGGGCTTACAGCGTCACCAGCAACAGCTGGGAGTATACGGGAGACGGGCAGTCACTCGCCTTTCAGGTGGGCGCCGCACTTCAGGACATGGAATTCGTTCAGTTTCACCCGACCGGAATGGTGTGGCCGCCGAGCGTGAAGGGAATTCTCGTTACAGAAGGTGTGCGGGGAGAAGGTGGAATTCTCGTCAACCGCGAGGGCCGCCGGTTCATGTTCGACGATATCCCCGACAACTACAAGTCGCAGACGGCGGACAATGAAGAGGAAGGCTGGCGCTACACCCAGGGCGACAAGAGTGCCCGCCGCCCCCCTGAATTACTCACGCGTGACCACGTTGCACGCTGCATCGTACGGGAAGTGCGCGAAGGGCGCGGCAGCCCGCATGGCGGGGTTTATCTCGACATCTCCTGGATCAAGAACAAGCTGTCGAATGCCGAAGATCACATTCGCAAGAAGCTGCCTAGCATGTATCACCAGTTCAAGCAGCTTGCGGACATCGACATCACGAAGGAACCGATGGAAGTGGGCCCGACGACCCACTATGCCATGGGCGGGATAAGGGTCGATGGCGACACGCAGATGTCCACCGTCCCGGGCCTGTTCGCTGCCGGCGAATGTGCGGCCGGGCTGCACGGTGCAAATCGGCTTGGAGGCAATTCGCTGTCGGACCTGCTCGTGTTCGGTAAGAGAGCGGGTGAGTTTGCAGCCAGGTTCGCGAGTGACAACGGGGACACGCAGCTGCCTGACGAACAGGTTCAGCAGGCATCTCGGTGGGCACTGGAGCCCTTCGAGCGTCCGCAGGGCGGTGACGGCGCAGGGCCGTTCCAGGTCCAGCACCAGCTCCAGGAGATGATGCAGAAGCTGGTTGGGATCGTCCGGACTGAATCCGAGATGCAGGAAGCGCTGGCCGGAATAGAGGGACTGCGCGAGAGAGCCAGGAAAGTTTCGGTGGCGGGAAACAGGGAGTACAACCCGGGCTGGCACACGGCGCTGGATCTTCCCAATCTGCTCAACGTTTCCGAGGCAATCACGAGGGCGGCGATCGAGCGCAAGGAGAGTCGCGGAGGGCATTTCCGCGAGGACTTCCAGGCAAAGGATCCGGGTTTTGCAAAGTTCAACATCGTCATGCGCAAAGGCGACAAGGGCGGCATCGAGATCACGCGCGAAACCATCCCGCAGCTGCGCGCCGATCTCGCGCAGATAGTCGAGGACAACAAGTAATGACCAGCAGCATTCAGCGTGACATTGTCGAGAGCGGCCGCCGCGCCGCCGAGCGCAGCGGCGAGAGTGCCGGAACCGAGACACGCACTGCGACGTTCAAGGTCTGGCGCGGCGATAGCAGCGGAGGCGAGCTGACTGATTATTCAACGCCTGTCTCGGAGGGAATGGTCGTGCTCGATGCCATTCATCAGATACAGGCCGAGAGCGCAAACGACCTCGCAGTGCGATGGAACTGCAAGGCGGGGAAGTGCGGGTCATGCTCGGCGGAAATAAACGGCATGCCCAAACTCATGTGCATGACGCGGCTGAGCGACCTGAACCTGGACGAACCGGTCACGGTCGAGCCTATCCGCGCTTTTCCGCCAATACGCGATCTGGTCACCGATGTGTCGTGGAACTTCGAAGCCAAGAAGAAGATCCGGCAGTTCACTCCTCGCGCGCCCGACTCGCCGGATGGTACGTGGAGAATGGCGCAGGCGGACGTCGA
The DNA here is from genome assembly GCA_036676795.1 of Gemmatimonadota bacterium. GTDB lineage: Bacteria > Gemmatimonadota > Gemmatimonadetes > Gemmatimonadales > Gemmatimonadaceae > UBA4720. The sequence goes on along the minus strand of JAKFCC010000045.1, from coordinate 7,649 downwards.
GCGTGTTCAGGAGTTCAGGAAGTGCATCGAATGCTTCCTCTGCCAGGATGTCTGCCATGTGCTGCGCGATCACCACAAGCACGACGAGTTCGTTGGACCGCGGTACATGGTGTACGCGGCTGCACTCGAGATGCACCCGCTAGATGTCATCGACCGTGTCACGGATCTCAAGGAAGAACATGGCATTGGTTACTGCAACATTACGAAGTGCTGCACCAAGGTATGCCCGGAGCATATTACCATCACGGACAACGCGATCATTCCATTGAAGGAGCGGGTCGTGGATCGTCACTATGACCCTGTCGCTGCGCTGGTACGCCTGGTTCGCGGCGGCAAGAAGAACAAAGGGCGGAGGCGCACAACGCGATGAGCACTCTTAAAGCGATCTCGATGGAAGCGATTCCATCTGCGCTGGAAAAAGCGGAGCGGTACAGGTTGCTGAACCACTCGTGGGCGGCAGAGAGTATCTGTCTCGACGTGCTGGCGATCGACCCCGACAATCAGGATGCCCTGCTCATGCTGATTCTCGCCTTGAGCGACAGGATGGAAGAGGGCCACGTACAGGCAGTCGCGAAGGCGCGTGAGCATGTTGCGCGAATCAGGGACGAATACCAGCGGTACTATCATTCCGGCATCATCGCCGAGCGGCGCGGTCAGGGGCTCATGACACGCGGCGGGATGGGTGCTGGTGCGATTGCTTACGAGGCGTTCAGGGAGGCGATGGACTGGTATGCCAAAGCGGAGGCAATCCGCCCTGCGGGCAACGACGATGCAATCCTGCGGTGGAATACCTGCGTGAGAATCCTGGAGAGGCGCACCGATCTGACGCCCGGCTCGGACCTTCCCTACGAGCCGGCCCTGGAAGACTAGCTGTTCGCGGAGCTGACGGAGTCGAGCACTTCGCGAATGCGCCGCACCATGCTCTGGATCGCGAAGGGTTTTGCAATGAAGGCCGCTCCCTCTGCGAGTGCACCGTGACTGGCGACAGCTTCGTCGCTGTGCCCTGACATGAACAGCACCGGCAGGGAACGGTTCATTGCCCGCAGGCTGTCCGCGAGCTCGCGACCGCCCATTTCCGGCATGACGACATCGCTGACGAGCATGTCGATAGTGCGCTCCGTTGTGCGGGCAATGGCGAGTGCTTCCACCCCATTGCTCGCCGTCAGCACGGTGTAACCAAGGCGTTCCAGCGCACGCTGCAGGGGTATGCGCACAATCGATTCATCCTCGGCGAGCAGCAGGGTCTCCGATCCACCTTCGACTTTCTGGTATTCGCCCGAGCCGATCCCGCGCTTGCCTTCGGTCTCCTCGACTTTCGGGAAATACAGCTTGAAAGACGTTCCGACATCTCGCTCCGACTCGAGCCGGATGAACCCGCCGGACTGTCTCACGATTCCATACACGGTGGAGAGTCCCAGGCCTGTTCCTTTTCCGGGCTCCTTTGTAGTGAAGAAGGGCTCGAAGATGCGTGTCCGTGTCTTCGCATCCATTCCCACTCCGGTGTCACTCACCTCGAGCAGCACATAGGAGCCTTCAGGCATGTCGTCCGGAAGTGCGAGCTCTCCATTACACTCGATGTTGCGTGTGGCGATCGTGAGGCGGCCTCCGCGCGGCATCGCGTCGCGCGCATTTACGGCGAGGTTCATGAGGACCTGCTCGAGCTGCGTGGGGTCTGCACGGACGAATGCCAGGTTGGGCTCGAGGTCCGGGGTCAGCGTCACGTCTTCGCCGATGACTCTGCGCAGCATTTCCTCGACCGAATGGACGATCGCATTCAGGTTGATGGTCTGCGGCTGGAGAACCTGCTTGCGGCTGAATGCAAGGAGCTGGCGGGTGAGCGCGGCAGCTCGAGTGCCGGCACGCTTGATTTCAGCCAGATCCTCGCGAACAGGGTGATCGCCCGGCAGGTCTTCCATCGCAAGCTCCGCGTTCGCGGAAATTGCCGTGAGGATATTGTTGAAGTCGTGTGCAATTCCACCGGCAAGGCGGCCAATTGCTTCCATTTTCTGGGCCTGCCGGAATTCATCTTCGAGACGGCGGTGTTCCGTCACGTCCCGTGCGATCCCGGCCGATCCAATGATTCGTCCGTTCTTGTCCCGGATCGGTGAAACGCTAACCGACACGAGAATGCGCCTCCCATCCTTGCGCTTCCGGACGGACTCGAAATGGGCTGTCACCCCGGAGACCGTCGCGTCACGGATGATTGCATTCACGTCGAGGGGCGCCTCGGGGGCGGTGAGGATGTCCGGGCGCTTTCCAATGACCTCAGCCATGGTGTACCCGTACATCCGCTCTGCGCCAGGATTCCACGCGATAATTTTGCCGTCGAGATCGGTTCCAATCACCGCATCGTCCGAGGACTCCACGATTGCAGCAAGGCGCGCAATGGACTCGTTGCTGCGTTTTTCTTCAGTGACGTCTCGAAGGTTCACGACAATCCCGTGAACAGCTGGATTGTCCAGCAGGTTGGTTGCGACTGTTTCGAGGTCGATCCAGTGGCCGTCCCGGTGGAGGGTTTTCATCTCGCTGCGGATCGGCACGCCCGGCGATTCAATCACCTTCTTCATGATCGCCTGTGCCCTTGGCACATCGTCGGGATGCACGGCACTCATCTCACGGCCTTTCATCTCGCCCGGCGAATACCCCGAGACACGGGCTGTCGCCGGACTGGAGTAGATCGTCTTCATCTCGCGGTCCACGATGACGATCGGGTCTGCCGCATTTTCAATCAGCGCGCGATGCCTGAGTTCGCGCAGCCGCACCTGCTCGAGTGCCCGCGTGTGCGCGAGGACAAGCGCTTCATTTTCCTGCACCATTCTGGCGGCGACCATGGCGCTCGCGAGCATTCCTGCCAGCATCTGAAGGGCGTACAGCCCGGACGAGCCCAACTCGGTTCCCGGTACCGGGCGGGCAATGAGGATCCCGAGCGCCTCGCTCGCAGTGACGAGCGGAACCGCATATGCGCCATGAAAAATGTCGGAGTAACTCTCGGCGGTCGTGAACCGGGTGTCCGCCATGTCAAAGGGAACAGGCACTCCCGTTCGCATACAGTCGGCGAGAAAGCCTGACGCAGCAGGGATCCGCAGCCCGACCTTGAGTCCCGCTGCGCCTCCCGCTGCGGTGATCACCAGATCGTCGCTGTCGATGATTCCCACAAACGCGCGATCGGCATTCGTTATCTCGACCGCGCGATCGGCGATCTTCTGGGTCAGGGTGAGGACGTTGCTGCCGGCCGTCGATATCTCACGCTGAATCCGCAGCAGGGCGGCTGCCATGTCGGCTGGCAGCTCTCCTGCGGATTTCGCGGTGTCGTCGCTCAATTCTTTTGCTGCCATGCTGTCCGTCCGGTTCAGACCCCAACCTGCCTAACATAGAGCGGGTTGGCCGGTTTATCCACAGAAATAAGGTTGCGCGGCGGCGAATCCACCCAATCTTTGCGGCTGTGAATGAACGCGTCTGCGTGATCATCAATCCAGCTTCGGGACGGGGCAAGGGGAAAAAGGCCGAGCCACGCATTCGCGCGGCTTTCGGCGCCCATGGGGTAACGACGTTCCGGGAGACTTCCAGACGGGGAGATGAAGCGCGCCTGGTCAAACAGGCGGTTGCTGAGGGGTTTACGACCATCGTCGCGGCGGGCGGTGACGGTACCTGGAGCAATGTGGGGCGCGCGCTCCTGCACGAAGGTGCGGGCCAGGCAGTGTCGCTGGCGCTCATCGCCGCCGGTACCGGCAATGACCTGGCAAAGAGTGTCGGCGCGCCGGCATCGGACTACGAAGCCACCGCCCGGCTGGTAGCGAGCGGGAGCGTTACCCGCATCGATGCCGGCAGGATAGGCTCGGATTTCTTTCTGAATTCGGTCGGTTTCGGATTTGACGCATCCGTACTCGCGACAATCGAGAAGATGTCTTGGCTGAGGGGCAGTGCAGTCTACACTGTTGCTGCCATGCGGCAGCTGCTTACATACTCCGGGATGACGGTATCTACTGTGGATGCCGACATTCCATCCCGACCCATGATGATCATCGTGGCCAATGGCGGATACCTTGGCGGTGCATTTCACATTGCCCCGACTGCGACGATCACCGACGGGACCCTCGATACGGTCGTGATCGGGGACATGGGGCCTCTGGACCGGCTCAGACTTTTTGGCGCAGCCATGAGCGGAGGCCACATCGGACGGTCAGGCGTCTCGACAATCCGGGGAACGCGCATCACGCTCGAGTTCGACGCGCCGCCGGCGTGCCAGCGCGACGGAGAGCTTGACCAGCTGCACGAAACATCGGTGACCCTTTCCTGCGTGCCGGGTGCCCTTAAGGTCGTGCGTTGAACGATATTTAGTATTCGTTCTCCCATTCTGAGTATTCCAATGCGACTGACAACCATCGCCCTCCTTTCTGCCGGCGCACTTGCTGCCTGCACGCCCTCTCCCATGCAGAATCCAACGCCCGTGTCTGACCCGAATCTTGCCAGGGCGCTCAATGTCCTTGCGACAACGCCACTGATCGACGGACACAATGATCTGCCCTGGGAGATTCGCACCAACTCCGCGGCTCCATATGACGTCGATGCCTACGACCTGCGCACCAGGACACCTGGGATGACCGATATCGATCGGCTGCGCGCAGGACATGCCGGAGCGCAGTTCTGGTCGGTCTATATCCCAGGCGACCTGACGGGGATGACGATGGCTCGCGCGCAGGCAGAGCAGATCGACATTGCGAAGAGAATCATCGCGAAATACCCGGAGATATTCGTGGAGGCGCGGTCAGCCGCGGATATTCGTCGCGCATTCGCGGAAAAGAAGATTGCATCGCTCATCGGCATGGAAGGTGGACATGCGATCGAGAATTCGCTTGCCCTGCTGCGCATGAACTACGAACTCGGCGCGCGCTACATGACGCTGACGCACAATGTCACACTCGACTGGGCGGATGCCGCAATGGGTGCCCAGACGCACGGCGGGCTCACTGCATTTGGCAGGGAAGTCGTGCGCGAGATGAACCGTCTGGGAATGCTGGTGGACATGTCGCACGTTGCGCCCTCTACCATGAGCGACGTTCTCGACATCGCAGAAGCTCCGGTGATTTTCTCACATTCTTCGGCGCGCGCTCTTGTAGATCATCCCCGTAATGTTCCCGACTCCATCTTGCGGCGGCTGCCGGCAAACGGGGGTGTGGTAATGGTGACTTTCGTGCCGAGCTTCGTCTCGGCCGCATACCATGAGCATGACAACCGGATCGAGGCGATCAGGAAATCCACCAGTGGAGACAGCTCGGCGTTTCGCGCCGCCGTCAGGGAGTACGCGCAGACGCACCAGCGGCCGAAGGCAACGCTCGCCGAGGTCGCAGATCACATCGAGCATGTGAGAAAAGTCGCCGGGATCGACCATGTGGGCATCGGCTCCGATTTCGACGGCATCACGGACACTCCGTCCGGCCTCGAGGATGTCTCGAAGTTCCCGGCTCTATTCGCCGAACTTGCAAGGCGGGGATGGTCCGATGCTGACTTGCGCAAGCTCGCCGGCGAGAACGTGCTGCGCGCCATCGAGCGCGCCGAGACGGCTGCGGCGCGGATCCAAAAGACACGAGGTCCTTCGATTGCTACGATCGAGCTGGACAAGTCTGCGGTGAAATAGTGAGTGCAGTGCCGCCGTACTCGGACCGGCAGCGCAAGACTCTCGATGCCCTGTGCCGCCGGATAATTCCGGCGGCATTTGCACATCCGGGATCAGCAGACGTCGCTGCTGCCCTCGAAGCAAGGCTCGCAAATGACAAAGTCCTCGGGGAGAAGTTTCGACTCCTGCTTTCGCTGTTCGGAAGCAGAGCCTGTTCGGTCCTCTTTTCCCGCAGCGTTTCAAGGTTCGACTCGATGTCTGGCCAGCGACAGGATGCAGTTCTGGCTGCGTGGGAAGTGAGTGGTATCGCGCTGCGCCGCACCATCGTGCAGGCGTTCCGAAAGTTGATACTCTCGACCTACTACGCGATGCCAGAATCGCAGGCCGGGATCGGATGCCGCGGTCCGCTGTATCTGCGGGAGACGGAAGTTGCCTGGGAGGGCGTTCTTGACGGCACCGAGTCCGACGGAGAGCCGGTTGCCCGTTCAAGCACGGCAAATCTGAGGACGGCTCACCAGGAGATTGCGAGGGCGGCCGCGCTGGCGTCGGAGCCGACGCCGGATGGTGTCACTCAGTTCACGGATGTGAACGGAGATGTTGAAATCACAGCGGACGTTTGCGTCGTTGGGACTGGAGCAGGAGGCGCAGCCGCTGCCGCACGGCTTGCTGAAGCCGGGTATGATGTCGTCATACTAGAGGAAGGCGGGTACTGGAGGGAGTCAAACTTCACGGAGCAGGAATCCGAGATGGTTCCGCGCCTCTATGCGGAGCGGGGAAACCGGTCCACCGAAGACCTCGGATTTTCACTGCTCCAGGGACGAGCGGTTGGCGGTAGTACACTCGTCAACTGGATGATCATGCTGCGAACTCCGCCCTGGGTACTGGACGAGTGGCAAAGAATGGGTGCTGAAGGCATGAGTGAATCCGAAATGCGCCCATTTTACGAAATGGTCGAGAACGATGTTCATGCGCGCAAAGTTCCGGGTGATGCGCACGCACCCAACAATCGCGTGATTCTTGACGGAGCATCCAGGGCCGGCTGGAGTTCGTCAGTGGCAAAGATCAATGCGCGGCAATGCGTCAGGGCGGGATTCTGTGGATTAGGGTGCCGGTATGGTGCCAAGCAGAGCACACTGTTGACATACATTCCGCGCGCACTGGCTGCAGGTGCGAGGCTGTACAGCGACGCACGTGTGGATCGCGTCAGGATCGTCGAAACTGGCGGGCGCACTCCGGTGAAGCAGGTAACCGGTGCGATCATCGACAGGGAGACTCATGCTCCGAGAGCGGCATTCACGGTTCGCGCTCCCATTGTTGTCCTGGCAGCTGGTGCAGTTGGGACCCCGACGATCCTGCAGCGATCCTCGATGGGTGGCGGAGGAGTGGGGAAATACCTGCGCCTGCATCCTGTTACCGCGGTGATCGGAAAATTCGATCATGAGGTCTATGGAACCGCGGGCATTCCGCAATCCTCGCTCAGCGATCATTTCATTCGGCAAAACGGCGACTACGGTTTCTGGATAGAATGTCCCGCATTGCTGCCGGGACTGGCAGGCGCGTCGATTCCCGGGTTTGGGGCCGCGCACCGCGCGACAATGCTGGAATTTCCCAATCTCGCGAGTCTCATCGTCTTGAATCGCGATGGCGCGGAGCTGGGCAAATCAAATGGGGATGTGACCGCGACGCGGAGCGGCGGTGCACGCATCAGATACAGGATGACTTCAACCGACTCACGAACACTGGCGGGCGGCATCGCAGTGGCCGGTCGAATCCAGCTCGAAGCTGGCGCCAGGGAGGTCCTCACTCTCCACACGCCGCAGCTGCGCGTCTCTACGCTGCGGGATCTCGATGCCATCGCCAACGCTCCAATGGGCCCCAATCAGATTGGGCTTTTTTCCGCGCACGTGAACGGCACGTGCAGGATTGGTGGGGACAAGGCCACGAGCGGCTGCACTCCCGACGGGGAGAGATATGGTGCAGCGGGAGTATACGTTGCGGACGGCTCGCTCTTTCCAACGGCGCCAGGTGTAAACCC
>JAKFCC010000044.1:0-1824 GCA_036676795.1 Gemmatimonadota bacterium | reverse complement strand
ACTGGAGCTGCGGCTCCGGGGAAAGTCCACGGCCCAGTCCTTCGGCACGCCGATTTTCTACGTAGACCTGACCTGCAGGACCGGCTTTTCGCTGGCCGAAACGCTGGCACAGGCGAAGGAGTTGGACGCGATGCGGAAGGCTAGCGGGTTCGACCAGGAAGCCTTGGATCGCGCCGCCCGTGAGGGTCTTGCGCGCGGTGCCTTCGAAGAGTCGGCAGAGGAGGGTGAGGCTGTTGTCGAGGAGTTCTTTCCCATGACTTCCGCCGCTTCGGCGAGCAGCTCGGCACACCCCGTGACAGCGACCTCGACGCCGCCTCGCAACCTGCGGGAGAAGCTGTCCGAGAAGGCCGCTACCTCCGCCACCTAAATCAACACTTTTGTAGAACAAAATGGAAACTAAAGTAGAGCGCGCATCGCGTCCTCCCAAGACATCGTCCGACGCGAAATGCCAAGTGGGTTCTCCGGTCCGCCCGATGCGGGCCTTGTTGCTACATCTGAGTGAGACCGAACCGTCCCCTTATGAACGCGAGACGCTCGCCCAGCACGCCGAAACCAGCATGCGGGTCATCCAGCTCGGATTGGGCGCTATCGGGCACCTGCTCACAAATGCTGCAGTACAGGTTGAAGACCGCACTATTCCTGCCGAAAGCATGGAGAGCCTCGGGACGCTGATGGCGGAGCTCAGTGAGCTCGCCTCGGTGTGCTATCAGCTCTCCGTGCAGAGCCGAGGAAGCGAAGGGGGCGCGACGTGAGCGCGGCTGTCCGAGAGAGTCCGCGCGCTCGGCTGCTTCAACACGGAGCCCAGGCTTTGACGGACTCCGAACTGGTCGCCGTGTTGCTCAAGACCGGTCGGGTAGGGCAACCTGTGCTGCATCTGGCCGAAGCCATGCTCGCAGAAGCTGGAGGTCTTGCGGAATTGCTGGCTCCAGACGACCCTCGCAGTCGCAGCGGTCGGCCAGAACTTGACGTCGTGCTGGAGCTCGCGACGAGAGCAGCTGCCCAGAAGCTTTCCGACAGGGAGGTCTTCGGCTCACCGGATGCTGTGAAGAACTACCTGCAACTGCACCTGGCCCGCAAACCTAGAGAGGAGTTCGCTGTACTCTTCCTGGACGCGCAGAACCGCTTGATGCAGATGCAGGTGATGTTCCGAGGGACACTGACGCAGACCTCCGTGTATCCGCGCGAGATCGTCGGCGAGGCTCTCAGGCTGGGCGCGGCTGCTGTGATCCTGGCACACAACCATCCGAGCGGCACGGTGCAGCCCTCCGGGGCAGACGAAGCCTTGACGCAGACCTTGAAGGCGGCACTTGCACTGGTGGACGTGCGCGTGTTGGATCACGTCATCGTGGCGCCTGGTCAGGCGCTGTCGATGGCAGAAAAGGGGCTCCTTTAAAAGGAGGGTGGCGCGGCCATCCTCTTTTTTTTGCGGTTGCAGCGGCTGGCCGCATTCTTTGAGGGACAAAACCGGGGTGGCCTTTGTACAAAGCGGCGCACAACCCTCGTGTTGACAGGCACTTGCCTAGCCGATACTGCTGCCACCTACTCCGCCCCACTCCTTCGCCGCTAACACCCTTTCACAGTCAAAACATCCTCAGGTGTCTTTCGCGCAGAGCCAATCGAGCGGGCGACTGGTGTAACGAACGTTTGTTAGGTAGAATGCTCGAAGTGTTCGAGGTCAACATGGAAAAATTCGCATCTGGGGCAGCCGGGCGGCTACGCAGCATCCGAGGCCAATCCGCCATCGTTGGCGCAGGCCGCTCGGAGGTGGGGCGTGTACCTGACAAGAGCGTGCTGGCATTGGCCGCACAGGCGGCGAAGGCCGCA
>JAKFCC010000043.1:0-2653 GCA_036676795.1 Gemmatimonadota bacterium | reverse complement strand
GAACTGCTTCACGTCATACATGAAGTAGACGGCGAGCGTGGTCGGTGCGCCGGCATCGAGGCGGGCGAAGACGCCCGGGGCACCGTCGGTGGGGATGATGCGCGCCGTGTCGAAGCCCGCGTCGAGCAGCAAACGCTGCATCAGCTCGGCGCCTTCCTGGCGGTTGAGTTTCTCGGCGTTGATCGAAGGCAGCGCGATCCACTCTCGGAGGCGGGCGATGGCCTGGTCGTGGTCGGCCTCGATCGCGCTGCTGAGCTTTGCGCGCGTTTCGGCCGGGATCGTCGGCTCGGCCGTTTGTGCCGTGGCCGCGCCGGCCAGGAAACAGGCGAGGCTGACGCACAGCAAGAGGCGGGATCTGCTCAGCATGGTCCGTGCACCTTCAGAGGAGTCGATGGCCGAGTATGCCGGACGACCAACGGTCCTTACGAGCTCCGGGCCCTGGGTTATCTGGTTTACCGTTGTGAAGCGCCCGTTCCTGCTGCAGTACCGGCAGCGCCATCCAATAGAGCATTCGCGGGCCCGGCCCACGACCGCCAACGGCCAGGAACGGACATCCATCGACGCCGCATGCTTGAATCAATAAGCGAAGTCCAGGTACTTGCTGCGGAAAGACTCGTAGTACCCACCGAGTCTCGTTCCACGGCAAGCGGCAACGAGCTCGGCGACCAAGTCTTCCAAGAAGACGATACGCATCCTTTCCCGACCGCTATCCGTGAGTAACACCTCACGCGCGTGCGCTGCCTGCTCGGCGACCTTCCCATTGGCCCGTGGGAAAAGGAATACAACTTCTGACTGCGGGCTGATGTGCACCAGATTACGAAGGACCTGATAGTGCTTCAGGAAGAACGCGGGATCGTTGCAGTCTTCGGCTAGGTACGCAGAATTCTCGAGCAACGGCGAGTACGTATCGCGAAACTTATCGAGATGCGCCTCATCGATCGTCGCACCGCCAAACCCATCCTCTGTGTATTTAACCTCGACGAAGAGATCCCGGGCCTCCTGGTTCCGCAGGTGAAAGTCGAATGAAGTCCGTCTTTCGGCCTTCTCGAGCCGCGACGTCGACTCGAAGATCCCCTGCACTGGAAGCTTCATGTCCGAGCCCAGGGAGCGGATCAGGAGCGGCAGTGCCCCCTCTTTCAAGAGGGGGAAGAAGAGATTGATGCACAATCCCTGCGACGAATTCAGGTGGTGGAAGTACCGGTGCAGTTTCGTAGCGCCGTGTTCGGATGCGAAGAACAGCTCGCCGTACGGCGGAAGAAGGTTCTGCCGCTCAAGGCCACCGGGTAGAACGTGTCCTTTTCGATGCGGTGTGCCGCGATGGAGGAAGATGCCTTCCTCTTCGATCCCAAGGAAGTTCTTCCGGTAGTCGGAAAGGTGCGCGCACGCCTGGTCACGAAACGCCATTGGTCACCTTCTTCGGGGCACTGGTTCTTCCCGAGTCTAGGCCGGGCCTTACCGCCGGGCAATTCGTCACCCCAGACGATTTCGGTGCGGGGTTGACGTCCGCTTCGGGTCGGGATCAGACGGATGCCTAAGGTGCCCTTCGAATACGGTGGGCGGCTTTCTACCTAGGATTTGGTAGGCAGCTTGAGTATGGGGCGCACACCGAGATGACTTCGCTTTGGAGCCCTGGTTTCCCCGTCAGGACGGCCAAGTGCTGGAACGCGAGAACGGCAAGCCCATTGCTGCTTCGGAACATCTGATCAAAGAGCGCCTGTGGCGGTTCGTACTTCGTCCAGTGGACCGCGTGAACCCCTGAATGGACGAACGAGTTGAGGGGGAGCCATGAGCTGTCCTTGAACTCACGGAGTGAAATCAGGAAGTTCGCCAAATTCGGAACCCTTTCGATGGCGCTGATCATTTCAGCAGCCTGGGGAATGTTCTTCGTGGCCTGCTGAGACTCAGCGGACAGATGCGATGAGAGCTTCTCAACTTGGATGTCGCTCGCGCAGTGGAGCGTCCAGATGCCCCGCAGCAGAGCTTCGAACTGGCTCCGCAAAACCGCGGCCGACCCGAGCGCCAGCTGCGAACCGGACAGGTGCCTGACCGACGCAGCAAAGTGGAGCGAAGTAATCGCCAATGTTCGGCTCAGCATGAGGCGATCCGATCTCTCGAAGAGAGGGAGATCCACCACATCGGCCAAGTGGTCCAGAAGTTCTTCCGCTCTGGCTGTATCCATTTCTAGCTCGCTGCGGTCCGAAGGCGTAGGAGCCTGAGTGTAATGGCCGCTATCGGCAAAAGCAGATCGCCGGGAAGCCCTTGCGGACTCCCCGGCGTTGTTTGCAGCAAGGATTATTTCGCGGCCGCGCGCGCCGCTTCGATGATCACCTTCGCCACCGCTTCCGGGCTCGACACCATCGGCACGTGGCTGGTCGGCAGTTCGGTGGTGGTGGCGCCGATCTTCTTTGCAAGCGCGCGCTGGGCATCCGGGTCGATCATTCGGTCATTGGCCGCGACGATGTACCAGGAGGGCTTGCTGGTCCACGCGGCCACGGTGACCGGCTGTTCGAAGTTGGCGCCGCGCACCGGGCCCTGGGTGGCGTGGATCAGGTTGGCTTCTTCGGCGCTGACGTCCTGCGCGAAGTCGCGGGCGATGGCGTCGGCGGGCAGGGTGAGGAAACCGTCGGCGTCGGCGATGAAGTGCGCGAAGCCC
>JAKFCC010000042.1:0-1537 GCA_036676795.1 Gemmatimonadota bacterium | reverse complement strand
CTGGTTGAGCGGACCTTCCTCGGTGTGTTCCGGGGCGATCTTCAGGTAACCACCGACGTGGTGGGTCACCAGCTCCTTGACGTATTCCGGCGACTCGACCGCGAGGTCGTAACGCAGGCCAGAGGCAATCAGGATCTTTTTCACACCCGGAAGCGCACGGGCACTGCGATAGAGCTGGATCAGCGACGAGTGGTCGGTGTTCAGGTTCGGGCAAATGCCGGGGAACACGCACGAAGGCTTGCGGCACGCGGATTCGATTTCCGGGGTTTTGCAGGCGATGCGGTACATGTTCGCGGTCGGGCCGCCGAGGTCGGAAATAACCCCGGTAAAGCCTGGGACCTTGTCGCGAATCTCTTCGATCTCGCGAATGATCGACTCTTCCGAGCGGTTCTGGATGATCCGTCCTTCGTGCTCGGTGATCGAGCAGAAGGTGCAGCCACCGAAGCAGCCGCGCATGATGTTCACCGAGAAACGGATCATGTCGTAGGCAGGAATCTTTTCCTTGCCGTACGCCGGGTGCGGAACCCGTGCGTAAGGCATGCCGAACACGTAGTCCATTTCTTCAGTGGTCATCGGAATCGGAGGCGGGTTGAACCAGACGTCCACCTCGCCATGCTTCTGCACCAGCGCACGGGCGTTACCCGGGTTGGTTTCCAGGTGCAACACGCGGTTGGCATGGGCGTAAAGCACGGCGTCGCCACGGACCTTCTCTACCGATGGCAGACGAATCACGGTTTTGTCGCGAGTCATCTTCGGGCTGGCCAGGATCTGCACGACCTTGGCTTCGCTCGGGTCTTCAACCGGGCCTTTTTCCTGCTCGATCGCGCAAGCCTGGGTGTCCTGGGTGTTCACGTACGGGTTGATGATCTTGTCGATCTTGCCCGGACGGTCGATACGCGTGGAGTCGACCTCGTACCAGCCCTGCGGCGTGTCGCGACGAATGAACGCGGTGCCGCGAACATCGGTGATGTCTTCGATCTTGTGACCGTAGGACAGACGCTGGGCGACTTCGACGATCGCTCGCTCGGCGTTGCCATAGAGCAGGATGTCGGCGCAGGCGTCGATCAGGATCGAGTTGCGCACCCGGTCCTGCCAGTAATCGTAGTGGGCGATGCGGCGCAGCGAAGCTTCGATACCACCCAGAACGATCGGCACGTGCTTGTAGGCTTCCTTGCAGCGCTGGCTGTAAACCAGGCTCGCGCGGTCCGGACGTTTGCCAGCCATGCCACCCGGGGTGTAGGCGTCATCGGAACGGATTTTCTTGTCGGCGGTATAGCGGTTGATCATCGAGTCCATGTTGCCGGCCGCGACGCCGAAGAACAGGTTCGGCTCGCCAAGCTTCATGAAGTCGTCTTTGGACTGCCAGTTGGGCTGCGCGATGATGCCGACGCGAAAGCCCTGGGACTCCAGCAAGCGGCCGATGATCGCCATGCCGAACGATGGGTGATCGACGTAGGCATCACCGGTGACGATGATGATGTCGCAGGAATCCCAGCCAAGCTGATCCATCTCCTCCCTGCTCATCGGCAGGAATGGC
>JAKFCC010000041.1:0-2358 GCA_036676795.1 Gemmatimonadota bacterium | reverse complement strand
CGACCATTGATTTGGCGCTAATGGGGTTCGCAAAATAAGGCGTAGACGGCGGGCGCGCAGCTTCGGGCTCGGGTGTCAAGGAGGTCGACTGCAACGCCATCGCAGCGCGAGCGGCCGTCGGAGCGGTCGAGGCCGTCGAGTCCGAACGCGTGGCGCCGATGGGCGTCGACTCGGTGTCGGTGCTGCCACCGCCGCAACCGGACAAGAGCAGCCCCAGCACGACGGCGGGAGCCAGAACCCTGAAAATGGTGTTCATGCGGTACCTCAGATAATTGGTGGCTGAGGTTAGTGCTGGCTGGGCCGGAGCGGCTGTGAAATGCTGCACTTGACTCTGCGGGGAAACTGTGAAGAGCACTTACTAGCAGTTCGCGCTCAAGAGAATTGAAGCGCTGCGCAAACCCCTGACGACGATCCTCGGCCTGCAAGAACTGGGGGTCCCTTTGAGGCCAGCGACTGGGGCTTGCGGTACGTATGGCGCGGCCTCAGAAGAAAAAGCCTGCGCAAGGGCCGGCTCAAGTTCAGACGTTCGCCCGCGCAATGCGACTGACGTAGATAACCGCGTTTGGTTGCTCAGCTCTTGTCGGGCCCGTTGGGCGAGTTGCCTATAAGCGGAATCGCTCGGCGGGCACAGGTCCGGGCCTGGGCACCTTATGCCATACGTCCGTGCGCTCGCCTGGCTGATAGGTGCTGTCCTTCCTCTTCCCCACGATTCCCTCCAGCTCCAAGGCCACGGCGTGCGCGAACAGTTCCTTCCCGGTGTCCGGGATGCTTTGAACCACTAGCAGGGAGTGCTTTGGCTTCGGCGTGAACAGGCGCGCTAGGCGCTTCTTCCGCTTGGTGTAGGGAAGGCCCATGACGCTGCGGCCTGACTGGACGAGCAGGTCAAAGATGCAGAAAACAACGGGGTCGCAATCCGGAAACCAGCATTTGCGGCGGGCTCGGGTCTGGAGGCGCTCAAAGTCGGAGCGGCCTAGATCGTCAAGGACGCAAACCTCACCGTCCACGATGTGAGGACCGCCGCAGTACGCGGAGAGAGCCTGTCCGACCTCGGGAAACCATCGGAGGCGTCTAAGCCTGCCGGGTGCGCAGCTTGGCCGGTCCAGGGCCGTAGTCGGCCAGCATGCGCCAACCATCGTACTTGACCTCAAAGGCCCATTCCGGCGAGTCAAACGGCGCGTGCTTGCGCTTGTCCAGCAGCATTGGCCGAAGAGCGTCTATCGGCGGGCCGGGTGGAAGATCGGAAAGGCGCACAAAATCACAAGGGCTGATCGAACCAAGCCCAATCTTCCGTCGCCTGAGCTGCTGGGGCGTACGCGGGCGGGCTTTCCATTTGACGAACCGCAGCCTTTACCTCAGCAAGAATGGCTGGGTCAAAGGTGACATACAGAACGAGGAGGAACGCCTTTCTGAAGGTGCAGATATACGCGCTTAGGTCTCCTGCGTCGGAGCAGGCGTACCGATAGTTGAACTGATCCCCAAGGGCAATACGCGCTCGCGACACGTGGGGGCGACCGTCCAAGGCATCAAACATCTCTGACGAAAAAGGTCGCCTGATCGCGCTGATGTTGGTGAAGAACTGAACGTGTACAGCCGCGCTGGCCGGAACAATTCGCCCCGTGTGCTTGTAGTGCAGCGCCTTGGCGAGCTTCCTACCAAACTCTTTAACACTGGAAATCATTAAGGGCGGCATGGTGGCAATAGGTAGCTCGCCACGCGCTTGCCCGATCGGGGGCAAAAGCCCGGCTGCTTGTGCCGCGCGACGCCTGGACGATGCGGTGCCGATCAAAATTGCAAACTGGTCAGGGTGGCGTCCCTGCACAGACCGCGCCGTTTTCAGCAACGCTTGGTACCCCGGTCGATTTCGCGTCATCGTGGGGTCCATTGCCGTCAGCAGAATGACCCACTCGTCAGCATCGCTTGAGCCAGCGTTGCACGCGCGGCATGCTGCAAATCCATATCCCTGAGGGGCATGTCTGTTTACGAACATTCCCCGTGGCGGAGTGTGCTCGATGGTAGTGGCTGGCGTTTCCCCGCCACAGAAGATGCAGCGGTTCTCCGCTGCAAGAACCTGTTCGCGCTCGCTTAGCCGCTGTCGCTTCAGTCTCGACGCTTCGCCCATGTCCTCTCCGGTCGAAAAGTGCTTACAGGCCGATTACACAGACGCACAAGAGGCCCTGTCCAAAGAAAAAGGACCTAACCGCTTTCACGGCTAAGTCCTTGATTTCATTCGGATTTTCTTTGGCTCCCCGACCTGGGCTCGAACCAGGGACCTACGGATTAACAGTCCGGCGCTCTACCGACTGAGCTATCGGGGAACAAGCCTTAGATTATAGCGTGGCTTTTTGCCCGTTCCGGAAG
>JAKFCC010000040.1:0-6120 GCA_036676795.1 Gemmatimonadota bacterium | reverse complement strand
CCTGCGAACCCGTTTCGGTGCGCACGAAGTGATCGTGACGATCATGCTCAACTTCATAGTGCTGGCGTTCCTGAACTGGATCGTGGCGTCCAGGCTGCACGTGCCTGAAACGCTGCATACGGCGGAGATTCGCGCCGGCGCGCTGCCACGACTGGAAACCTTCATCCCCGCATTTCATGGATCCGCGGCGAACGTGACCCTGTTCCTTGCGCTGCTGGCCGCAGTTGTGGCCTGGTACTACATCTTCAAGGGCAAGGGCGGCTACGAGCTTCGCGCAGTAGGCCTCCAGCCGGATGCCGCAGAATACGGCGGAATCAGCGTCAACAGTGTGCTGCTCAAGGCGATGATCATCTCCGGTGTCATCGCCGGACTTGGCGGCGTCAACAACGTGCTCGGCTACAGGCACTACTATGAGGAAGGGTTTGCAGGCGGCTCAGGCTTCCTTGGAATCGCTGTCGCCCTCGTGGGACGCAATCACCCCTTCGGTGTGATTCTCGCCGCATTCCTGTTCGCCACTCTCTCCCAGGGCGGACTCGCAATCCACGCATTCGTTCCCAAGCAAATGGTCGATGTGCTCCAGGCCGTAGTCATCATCGCGGTCGCGGTATCCGTCCCTGAAGTTCGCGCCCTGCTCCTGAAGAGCAGAAAACCGGTGACCGCATGAATCCATTCGAGATACTCACCCAGATTCTGCGGATTTCGATTCCGTACCTGTTCGCGGCCGGCGGCGGTGTAGTTGCGGAGCGTGCCGGAATAATCAGTCTCACGCTCGAAGGCTTCATGCTCACCGGCGCGTTTGCCGGCACGCTCGGGGCATACTACAGCGGAAACCCCTGGATCGGCGTCCTCTGCGGCATCTTCGGCGGACTCGTGTTTGGTCTAATCCACGCAGTCGCGAGCATTCGGTTCCGGGCAGACCAGGTCGTCATGGGCGTCGCCATCAACCTGCTCGCTGTTGGCGCGACCCGCTTCTTTCTCCTGCTGCTGTTCAACAGCTCCTCGAACTCGCCGCGCGTTGTCGGCTTCGGTGGCGATTCCGGCTACGGGTTCGACAATCCACTCCTCTGGCTCGGCTTGCTTACGGCGCCCATCCTGGCGTGGGTGATCTACAAGACGCCCTATGGACTGCGCGTGCGTGCGGTTGGCGAACACCCAGTCGCCGCTGAGACTCTTGGCGTACGGGTCAAGGCAGTACGATATGGCGCCGTGTGTCTCTCGGGAATGCTGGCATCACTGGGTGGCGTTTACCTCGCGCTGGATCAGCACCAGTTCACGAGCAACATGACCGCGGGCCGCGGATTCATTGCGATCTCGGCTGTAATCTTCGGCCGCTGGGATCCGCTGCGCGCTGGTGCCGCGTGCCTTCTCTTTGCAGCGGCGGAAACCGCGCAGATCCATTTGCAGGGCAGCCACTCGATTCCCTCGCAGTTCGTCGAGATGATTCCCTACGCCCTGACGATCATCGCTCTTGCAGGCGTCGTCGGAAAGGCAGTCCCACCCGCAGCTCTGGGAAAGGCCGAGCACTAGATGTTCAAGAAGTTGTCGGTGCTGATCATCACGGCGTTCGTGGACATGGTGGGGCTCCTTATGGTGCTCCCCCTGATGCCGTTCTACGCCCGCGATCTCGGCGCTGGCTCGCTGATGATCACGATGCTGGTTGCATCGTTCACAGCAGCACAGCTTCTCAGCGCACCACTGTGGGGTCGTTTTTCTGACAGGTACGGCAGACGCCCTGCGCTGATTGTTGGTCTCGGATCCGCTGCGATTGCATATGTCGTTTTCGGGTTTGCGGAATCGATCTGGCTGATTCTCCTGTCGCGCATAGTGCAGGGCGCGGGCGGCGGCACGGTGGGGGTGATACAGGCCTACGTAGCAGATGCCACCGAGCCTAATCAGCGAGCCAGGGCGTTGGGCTGGCTGTCTGCCGCGACGAGTGTTGGAGTTGCGCTTGGACCACCGCTCGGATCTGTAGCACTCAGCATGTGGGGACGACCGGGACCGGGTGTGGTTGCCGCGATCCTGTGTGCGGTCAACATCCTGTTTTGCTACATGTATCTCCCTGAAGCGCGCGACATGGTTGCCGCCCGGTCGGTGGGCAATGTGCCGCGTACTTCCAAGGAGGCCGTGAAGCGCGTTTTCACGCATCCGCAGGAAGCGGCTCCCAAGCTGATCTGGATCTACGCGATCGCGATGGGCGCCTTTCAGGGAATGACGGCCATTCTCGCACTTTTCCTTGCGGACCGGTTCGGTCTCACTCCGGACAAGGTATGGATTTTCTTCACATATATCGGCGCTATTTCCTTCGTTACGCGTGCGGGAATTCTGGGCCGGCTGGTTGACAAGTACGGTGAAGAAAGGATTGCGCTCACCGGACTCGTGCTGCTCTGTCTCGGCCTCGCGACAATGCCGCTCGCGCGCGCCATTTCCTTTCCGCTCCCCGGATTCGAGACCGTCACGCTCTCGCGATATTTTGTGCTTGCTGCCTCGATTGCACTTCTGCCCGTTGGCACCGCGTTCACGTTCCCCTGCGTGACGTCGATGTTGTCACGAGTGATCTCGGCGAACGAGCGCGGCCTGTACATGGGAGTACAGCAGACATTCGGTGGACTGGGCCGTATCATCGTTCCACTCTGGGCCGGATTCGCCTACGACCGGTTCGGGAAAACGGTTCCCTTCTTCACATCGTCCCTGCTTGTGGTCATTGCGATCGTCCTGAGCTACCGGATCAATGTGGCGCGCCGCGCACAACCTCTAGTCGAGCCGGTGAGTGATCTGGTTCCGTAGAGCGGCGACCTGGGTCGCGGTCGCGCTGGCACTCTTCATTCTCGTAATGGTCGGCCTCGGCCGGCGCCCGAGTGCGGGCAAGAACGAATACTCCGTCATTATCGATCGTCCAGCCTCGGAGGTATTCCCCTGGTTGGTCGAACCGTACCGCCTCACCCGGTGGATTGACGGACTGGAATCCTCGACACCGGTGGTTGGCAACAGCGCGGTGAAGGGTGCCAGATCACGTGAAGTAATTCTTGTGGACGGAAAGAGATACACCCTGATAACGGAGATCATCGACGTCAGGAAGGATTCGCTCTTGTCCGTGCACATCACTTCCGAGCCTGCCGGTTTCAGCGTCGATGCTATCTACGACCTGACGCCGAGTGGCGGGGGAACACGCCTGCACTACGTTGGCCATGCCGACTATGCCGACGTGTTCGCCCGGATCATGGAGCCGCTCATTACGCCGCGCTCCCAGAAAAAAGTCGAAGCCGACATGAAGCGGCTCAAGGACCTGATCGAAACCCAGCCCGGGTCGCGCGGGATCTAGCGCACCTCGCTCATCAGGGCGAGCGTATTCTCCTCCGAATCCTTGAAGAAGGTCATCCAGAGTTCGTGATCCGGCATCTTGGCAATCAGGTGGGGCTTGTCAATGAAACCGACTCCCGCTGACTTGAAAGCCTCATAACTCGCGTTGATGTCTGCGGTCCGGAAGTAGAGAACATTGCTGTGGTTCGCAAACTCCGCGTCCGCGGGGTTATCCAGCATGATCCGCACACCGCCGCAGTTGAAGAATGCGAGCTGTGGCGGTGCCTCGAACAGGAACTGCATGCCGAGTACGTCGCGGTAGAAGTTCACTGCCCGGGGGAGGTCCTTCACGGGAATCGCGATTTGTCCGATGGCTTCCAGAGCTGGCATTTCTGTTTACCTGTGTTTGGCGAGAAAGCAACAAGGCGAAAGGCGGCGAAAGACGGACAACAACGGTTGAAAATATTACAAACTGGTTAGGCATGAATAAGTCTTGGTAGCCTTTGCAGGCCGCGGTTGTCCGCCGTGTACCGTAGTTCGCCCTGTTGCGCAGTTTAGATCTGGGCCCCGATCTCCGGTTATGAGCGTCAGTTGCCCGCCGGCCATTCAACGTGATACTATCCCGCATGGGTTGAATGTCAAATCCAAGTCACGAGACACCCTTGAGTAGAGTCCACGAAACCAGGATCCAGGTTCGGTTCAGCGACACGGACGCACTTGGACATGTGAACAACGCGAGCTTCGCGCAGTATTCCGAGGTCGGCCGCCTTGCCTTCGGCAATGACACAGGCCAGAAGGTCACCTCCCTCATTCTCGCTCGGCTCGCGATTGATTTTCGCGCCCAGATCAACCTTGGCGACAATGTGGTAGTCAGGACCTGGGTCGAACGCATCGGGCGTTCCAGCGTAACCATGAGGCAGACGATTCTCGCGAACGACCGGATTGCTGCGGATGTCGGCTGCGTGGTCGTGTACTTCGATTACGCCACGAACCGTCCCAGAGAACTCACGCCTGAGCTGAAGGCTCCGATGGAAGCCTATGTGATTGAAACAACCGGGTAACTGATGCGCACCGCAATCTTTGGAACAGGCGGTGCGGGCGGCTACTTTGGCGCGCAGCTGGCGCTCGCGGGAAAAGAGGTCGTCTTCATTGCGCGAGGGGAGCATCTGCGCGCGATCCAGCAAAAGGGTCTCATCCTCGAAACCGAGGGCACCGAAAAGGTTATCAAGGCAGTCGCAACTGACGATCCTGCAACCATCGGGAAAGTCGATGTGATCCTCATGGGTGTCAAAACCTGGCAGCTCAGGGATGCGGTGCAGTCGGCCCTGCCGATGATGCATGACCAGACTTTCGTGATCCCCCTCCAGAATGGCGTTGAAGCGGCAGCCGAAATTGCCGAAGTGGCTGGCAGAGCGAGAACCGTTAACGGAACGTGCAACACGATTACCCGAATCGTCGCTCCGGGAAGGCTGCGAAGCATGGGCAGCGTGAATTTCCTGATGTTCGGCGAACTCGACAACTCGAAGAGCAACCGGGTCCTTCAGTTCAGGGATATGCTCTTGAGCGCGGGCGTGCGTGCGGAGATTCCGGACGACATTCAGCTGGCTGTGTGGAAGAAGTTCTGCTTTGCCGGTGGCTGCGGAGGAATTTCTGCCGCGTCGCGCGCTCCTGCTGGTGTATTCAGGTCTGTGCCTGAAACGCGCGCTCTCATTCGACGGAGCATCGCGGAAGTCGTCGCACTGGGCCAGGCAATGGGAGTGGGCCTGGAAGACCGGCAGGTGGATGAAACACTCGCATTTGCAGACTCACTCGCATACGAGTCCACCCCTTCGCTTCTGCGCGACATAGCCGCGGGAAAACCGTCAGAGTTGGAAGCGTGGACTGGGGCTGTCGTGCGTCTTGCACGAAAATCGGGTGTCAGCACCCCTGTGGCAGATGTCATTTATGCCCTGCTCCTTCCCCAGGAGCAAAAAGCTCGCGGCGCGGCAGTCAGTGGTTCTGGTGTGATCCAGTAATAAGGCGCACTCCGCGTCCATACGTCACATACGCATAGGCCCACTGCAGGAGTACGCTCATCCTGTTGCGGAAGCCAACCAGATACATGATGTGAAGGAACAGCCATAGCCACCACGCGGGAAAGCCTACGATGCTGAACTTCCCAAAATCAGCAATCGCACGCGAGCGCCCGATCGTGGCGAGGTCGCCCTTGTTGAAATAGACGAAAGGCCGTGTTTCCCCGCCCTTCAGGAGTCGAATGATGTTTCGGGCAGCATGCCTCCCCTGCTGCATTGCAGCGGGAGCGACGCCTGGCACCGGACGGCCATTCTGCTCGAAATAGGCCAGATCCCCGACCACGAATGCTTCTGCGCATCCCTGTATGGAAAGATCCTTCTCCACTAATACCCTGCCGGCGTGATCCACAGGAGCACCGAGCATTCTTCCCAGCGGCGACGCAGCGTTTCCCGCGGCCCAGAACGTGGTGCTCGCGTCTATCCGCTCGGACCCGATGTAAACAGCATCGTCGTCAACCTTCGTGACGATTGAGCCGGTTCGAACTTCAACTCCGAGATCGCCGAGATCCCTGGTCGCCCGGCGCGACAGCTCCTCCGGAAATCCGGGAAGAATCCGCTTGCCGCCTTCGATGAGAATGACGCGGGTTTCTGAGGTATCGATTTTTCTGAAGTCCCGCTTTAGTGCACGCCGGGCGATTGCGGGAAGAGCACCGGCGAGCTCGACCCCCGTGGGGCCGCCACCTACAACGACGAATGTCATCAGCGCCCGTCGCCGGTCGGCGTCTTCACATAGCTCGGCCTCTTCGTAGGC
>JAKFCC010000039.1:0-3961 GCA_036676795.1 Gemmatimonadota bacterium | reverse complement strand
TGACGACGCCGGCGTTCGCAGAACTGTTCGACGGTCCGCCCCGGGTGCCGGAAAGTCCGCTCACCCAGCGCGAGATGGACCTCGCGCGCAGTGTCCAGGACGCCTGCGAGGAAATCGTGCTGAGGATGGCAGCCACTGCTCACCGGCTCACAGGAGAGGAGTCGTTGTGCATGGCGGGCGGCGTCGCGCTCAACGCAGTTGCCAATGGCCGCATACTGCGGGAAAGTCCATTCAGGAAGCTCTGGGTTCAGCCAGCGGCCGGCGACGCGGGCGGAGCACTCGGCGCGGCCCTGCTAGGGGAGCACCGCTGGTTCGGCGCACCCCGCCCTTCAGCGGGAAAAGGCGATGCAATGAGGTCTGCATACCTGGGCCCGGAATTCACGGACACAGAAACCAGGAGCGCGCTCGACACCTTCGGCGCGAAATACACGCAGCTGGACGAGGACGCCGTCCATGCGCGCACGGCGGCCGAGATCGCCAGCGGGAAAGTCGTGGGATGGTTTCAGGGAAAGATGGAGTTTGGTCCGCGTGCACTGGGCGGCCGCAGCATCCTCGCCGACGCGCGCAATCCCCGTATGCAGGCCGACATCAACCTGAAGATCAAGTTCCGGGAAGGATTTCGACCTTTCGCACCCAGTGTCTTGCAGGAACGAGCTGCGGAATACTTCGATATCGATGCCGACTCTCCCTACATGCTCATCGTTGCACCAGTTGCCGAAAGCCACCGCCTGCCAGCCGCGACAGGCGATTCCGACAAGTGGGGCATCCAGCAGCTAAACATTCCGCGCTCCGACATACCGGCGGTCACGCATCTCGACGGTTCAGCCCGGATTCAGACGGTGAACGAAGCGAATGGCCGGTTCTATCGCCTACTCCGGGAGTTCGAGCGCCAGACAGGATGCCCTGTGCTCGTGAATACATCCTTCAACGTTCGCGGCGAGCCAATCGTGTGCACTCCCGCCGATGCATACAAATGCTTCATGAGAACCAGCCTGGACTGTCTTGTGGTTGGCAATTTCATCCTGCTGCGCGAGGACCAGCCGCAATTCATCGAACGGGACGAATGGAAGTCGACACTGAGGTCCGATTGACCCACAGGGAGGGCCGCCGGTTCGCCTTCACACTGGCCGCAGCTTTCACTGTGATTGCGCTCCTCGCGGGCTGGCGCGAGCGCGAGCTCCTGTCCCGTGGCGCCTGGCTGGTTGCGTCGCTTCTTCTTGCCGCAGGTATTCTCATACCCACGAGGCTCGGCCCTCTCGAGCGTGCATGGATGAAATTCGGGTTCCTGCTCTCGAAGATTACATCCCCGGTCTTTCTCGGCCTCGTTTACTTTGTGGTGTTCACGCCCGCCGGCCTGATTCGGCGCGGGCTTGGCAAGAATGCAGTAGCACACCGCCTGGTTGCGGGCAGCTACTGGAAAACGAGAGCTGCCGTCGATCCTGAGATTCGCCGGCGCAGCATGGAGCGCCAATTTTGATCTACAGGAGAAATCACTGATGGGATTCTGGAGCGTCGCACGCGAACTGTGGGCGTACATGCGCGCGCACAAGAAGATGTGGCTGCTGCCGATAGTATTTGTGCTCCTGCTCGTTGGCACTCTGCTGGTCCTCGCACAGGGGTCCGCGCTGGCGCCGTTCATCTATACGATTTTCTAGCCACAATGCGGACAGGAGCGAGGGAGCGACGGACAGCGTCTGAGGATACGAAACAGAAACTTCTTCCGGCGAGTTGTTCCCACATGCCTACTCGGATCTTGTCCGTCGCTCCCTCGCTCCTGTCGCGCAGTTGCATTCAACTGGTTTGATGGCAACACGAAAGCCGGGCCCACCACGCAAGAGCCCAGTTCCACTTTCTCCAGGAAAGCGGCTCGCCTTTGCGGTAATTGCGGTCGCGCTCCCATTTCTATTGCTTGGGTGCCTGGAGGTTGGACTCCGTCTCGGCAAGTACGGCAAACCCACACCACTCTTTGAACCTCCCGAGGCCTTTGCAGGACGGTACCTCGCCCCTGCGCGCAACGTCGCCGCGCGCTTCTTTCCCTCCGAGCAATTCCCGCCCACTCCGCCAAACGATCTCTTTCTCGCGGAAAAGCCGGAACATGGGGTGCGCATCTTCGCGCTGGGCGAGTCATCGACCGCAGGCTTTCCGTATCCGCCAAATGCAATGTTCACGCGGCTCGTGGCCGATGCACTGACCGATGCCCTTCCCGGTGACACTGTAGAAGTCATCAACCTTGGCATTGCCGCGACCAACAGCTACGCCCTCGTCGATTTCGCCGATGAAGTGCTCGAGCAAAAACCCGATGCAATCCTGATCTACGCCGGCCACAACGAATACTACGGCGCGCTCGGAGTCGGATCGACTGAATCACTTGGAGCATTTCCCGGCTTCGTACGGCTGTACCTGAACCTTCAGCGCCTCAGGACATTCCTGCTCCTCAGAAATTCCATCCGCCGGCTTGCGGGAATGCTTCAGGGTCAGGACGCCACCGATGCTTCTTCGCCGAGCCGAATGGAGAATGTCGCGCGCGATCAGCGAATCGAGCTGGGAGGCAGCACCTACAGCGCCGGAGTACGGCAGTACACCAGCAACATCGGAATAGTCATGCAGAAATTCCGAGACGCCGGAGTTCCAGTTTTTATCGGAAGCCTGGTCAGCAACGTGCGTGACCAGGAGCCACTCTCCTTTCTGTCCGGAGGCGGAGCAGCTGCCGCAGGAAGCAAGGCAACGTTCGATTCCGCGGTTCGCCTGATCGCTGCTGGAGACTCCATCGCTGCAAAGCCGGTCTTCGAACGTGCGAGAGACCGGGACGTTGTTCGCTTCCGCGCGCCTTCCGAATTCAACGCAGTAATCAAACGCCTGGCTGCGGCGCATGGCGCAACTTACGTCCCCGTCGCGGAAAAGTTCGCCGCAGCGTCAACGTACGGGATTCCGGGCAATGACCTGATCCTGGAGCATGTGCATCCAAGCTCGCGCGGTTACGCCCTGCTGGGCCAGGCATTCGTCGAAGCGCTGGTTGCAAGCGGCAAGATCAAGCGCGCCGACCACACCCGCCTCCGACCATGGGCTGAGTATCAGACGCGCATGAGCCTCACGGAGATGGACCAGCGAATCGCCCATCATGAAGTGAAGACCGTGACAACCCGATGGCCCTTTGTTCCGTTCAGCAGGCAGCAGGATTATCGCGGCACTTACGTTCCCACAGACCGAGCCGACTCGCTGGCATTCCTTGTGTCACGCGGAGGGATTACCTGGACAGCAGCAAAGTCCCAGCTCGCCGAGAGCTATGCGCAGGCGGGTGATGTCGACAAGGCTGTGATGGAATACGATGGCCTGATCCGGAATTTTCCCCATAGCGAGCCCCCGCTGAGTCTGGCGGCAAAAGTCCTGCTTGCCGCCCAGCAGAATGAGCGCGCCCGTTCCTACCTCGAGCGCGCATTCGCTGTGAGGCCAACCGGCTACAACACCTTTGCGCTGGGCGTCCTGGCACTGCAGCGGCGCGATGGCCCCGTGGCGATAGAGATGCTCCAGACCTCAGTCAGGATCGCTCCGCGCAATCCGGATGCGCTGTACCAACTGTCGCTTGCCTATGCGTTCGTCAAGAATGCTGAAGCCGCCCGCGAGACTGCTATCCGGCTGTATCGTATTGCCCCCGACTACCCGGGGTTGACTGGGTGGCTGGAACTCCTGGGAAGCCCATCGCGATAGGGACCTAACGCTCTGCGAGTTTCCTTACAGCAGCGGCAGGGTCCTTTGGGTTTGCCCTGGCAGCTGCAATTATCAGCGCGACTGCACGGTTGAGATTTTTTTTCTCGCGGTTGTAAACATCATCGAATATCTGCAGGTCCTGCGCGTAGATTCGCCTTGCCAGCAGCGCTGCATTGTTCAGCGGGACCCTGGTGGCGTAGCTGGGACCTATCGTCCGGAACTCACGGCTTATTTCCGTGACGAGTTTCAGCCGGGC
>JAKFCC010000038.1:0-18814 GCA_036676795.1 Gemmatimonadota bacterium | reverse complement strand
CGACCCGACCCGACCCACTTGAAGAACACAACCGTCAGGATGATGTAGAACACGACAGCGCCCGGGATCCACATGATGAGACCGCCCAGCTGCTGGTCCTCGAGTGGAGAAAGGCCCCAGATGCGCGGGGCAGAGCTGTATGCCGGGTAGAGAATGGATTCGGCCATCGCGATGTACACGGCAACGATGGACATCGGGATGATCATCAGGAAGCAGTAGAGCATCTGCCCTGGATAGGACAGGCGCGGAAGTTCGGGCAGCGGACTCAGGAAGGGCCACCACATGAGTACAGCGGCGGCCATGAACATCAGGTGCTCACCGATGTGAACCCCGTGATCGGCCATGGTCCGGTTGTAGAACGCCGGAATGTGCCATACAGCGATTACAACATTGAAGATCACGAAGCACATCGCCGGGCGCGTGATGAACCGCGCAACCTTGTTGATGGGCCTGTACTGCAGCAGCGGCCTCAGCATCCAGCCGGGAGTGCCACTGAGCAGCAGCGCGGGGACAACGAGCGTCATCAAGAGGTGCTGCACCATGTGCGCGCTGAACAGATAGAAATCGCTCAGGTCGTGGATGGGGCCGTTGAGGGACGCAAAGATCACGAACAGCCCCGCAAAAAAACAAACCATCTGGTACAGGCGGGGACGAATCCCCGCGCGCCTGATCGACCACACATACAGCGCCGCGAGAACGCCGAGCCCGATGACTGTGCTGGGATGCACAGTCCACCGGACCCATTCTATGCGCGCGACAGGGTGAAGCAGTGCGAATGGCATCATTTGAAAGAAACTGCGGACAGGAGCGACGGAGCGACGGACATCATCCGAGGAAAACTAAGGGGAACTACGCGGACATTCGAAATGTCTTTGCAGTTCCCCTTCTTCAAGCAGTGCTCCGATCTGGTCCGTCGCTCCATCGCTCCTGTCTGAGCTTGTCTCCCTGACTAGAAGAGGCGGATTCCGAGGTGGCCGAACAGGAACATCAGGGCGATGAGGGTCAGCGCCGCGATGATGAGCGGGCCCACGAACAGGGCGCGGAAGAGGCGGTGGTCGTACTTCAGGTGCATGTAGAACATGACCACTATCAGGAACTTGAACGCCGACATGATCAGCAGCGCCGGCACGAATGCCCGCGAAGCCACGAGCTGGGGGATGTAGTATGCCCAGACCTCGATGATCGTTACCAGCGTGAGAATCAGCGCTACCCACCTGTATGTCTTCCAGGTGGGGTGCGCGTGTTCTCCCGGCGCGTGGGCGTGCTCTGTCGAATGTGTGTGGTCAGTCATGGGCTATCGAATCAGGTAAACGAGCGTGAAGATCACGATCCAGATAACGTCGACGAAGTGCCAGTACAGTGCGGCAATGTCCACGTTCAGTGCATCCGCCGGTCCCAGGCCGCGCTTGTAGTCGATCGCGAGCAGGGTCAGCAGCCAGATAACGCCGGCGGTAACGTGCGCGCCGTGGAAGCCGGTTGTCGTGAAGAATGTCGAGCCGAACAGGTTGGTGCGGATCGTCAGGCCTTCGTGCACGAAGGAGGTGAACTCGTACGCCTGGAATCCAAGGAACACCGACCCGAGAAGAGCCGTCGCCCAGAGCCAGAGCTTGGACGACCTGAGCAGGCGATCCCACCGGCTGGCGGGCATCGGAAGGTTCTTGCTCTGCACGGCGGCCAGGGCGAGCACCATCGTGAGCGACGACATGAGCAGAACGAAAGTGGACGCCGAGGTAACCGGGATGTCCAGAATCGCGTTCATCTTCTGGCCCGTTGCCGGGTTCGTCCATGCATCGTGCGGGAACGGACCGACTCTGCTCCGTCCCTTGTAAATGAGGTATGTCGAGATGAGCGACATGAAGAGCATGCATTCCGAGCCGATGAAGGCCCAGATTGCAATCTTCCGGTTATCGAGACCGGTCGATGTATAGTGCGCCATTACTAGTGGTGCTCCGGTTCGAGCGGGCTCAACAGCCAGCTATAAAGTCCAACGACCATGATGATGGCGCCGATGATGATGATCGCCATGTGCGTGAGCAGACCGCAGAACATCAGCACCATTCCAAACGCGACGATCATGGGCTTGATGCTGTTGTACGGCATTACGATGCCAAGCTGCGCGGAAGTCTTTCCTTCCTGTGAATTGATGCGTGCGCTCTCGGCATCCTTTTCATTTCCTTCCCAGAGCGGGTAGCGCGACGTCACCGTCGGCAGCGCTGCGAAGTTGTAGTCGGGCGGAGGCGACGGAATCGACCACTCCAGCGTTCCCGCACCCCAGGGGTTCGGTCCCGCAACTTCACCGTGCTTCTTGCTCCTGAAGAAGTTGTAAACGAAGATCAGCGTCGCCACGACAATCATGTACGCGCCGATGCTGGACATCAGGTTGAAAACGTCCCAGCCCTGCTCCGCATCGTAGGTGTAGATGCGGCGCGGCATGCCGAGCATTCCCGCGAAGTGCATCGGGAAGAAGGTCAGGTTCATCGCGATGAAGTTCAGCCAGAAGTGCCACTTGCCCAGCTTCTCGTTCATCATGCGTCCGTTCATCTTCGGGAAGTAGTGATAGATACCCGCGAAGATTCCCATGATCGATCCACCGAAGAGCACGTAGTGGAAGTGCGCAACGATGAAATACGTGTCCGTCTGCTGGAGATCGGCCGGCGGTGACGAGTGCATGATGCCGGAGATTCCACCGATGGTGAACAGCGCGACGAGCCCGATTCCGAACAGCATGGACGTCGTGAGCCTGATCTGGCCCTGCGCCATCGTGGCGATCCAGTTGAAGATCTTCACCCCTGTGGGAATGGCGATGAGCATCGTCGCCAGACTGAAGAAGGTGTCGCCAATGGGGCCCATTCCAACCGCGAACATGTGGTGAGCCCACACTCCGAAGCCGAGCACTGCGATCAGGATTCCCGAGTACACCATGACCGGGTATCCGAACAGCGGCTTCTTGGAGTAGGTCGGCAGCACTTCGGAAACCAGCCCGAACGCGGGCAGGATGAGGATGTATACCTCGGGGTGACCGAAGATCCAGAACAGGTGCTGCCAGAGCAGGGGGTCAGCTCCGGCTGTAGTCGTATAGAAGTTGGTTCCGAAGAAACGATCGAACAGGAGGAAGACGAGTGCGATCGTGATTACAGGGAACGCAAGGACGAGCAGGAACTGCACGACGAACGACATCCAGGTGAACATCGGCATCCGCATGAGCGTCATGCCGGGTGCGCGCAGGTTGATGATCGTCGTGAGGAAGTTGAACGCCGCCGCGAGTGACGACACGCCGAGGATCTGAAGGCCAATTACCCAGAAATCGATGTTGATTCCCGGTGAGTAGGCCTTGGTTGTCAGCGGCGTGTAGCCGAACCATCCGCCGTTCGGTGCCATCGCGAAGAAGATCGGAACGGTTATGAAAATTCCGCCGAACAGGTACACCCAGTAGCTGAACGCGTTCAGCCGCGGGAATGCAACGTCACGTGCGCCGATCTGCAGCGGAATCAGGTAGTTGAAGAAAGCCGCCGAGAGAGGCATGACCGCGAGGAAGATCATGGTCGTGCCGTGCATCGTGAACAGCTGGTTGTACATCTCGGCAGAAATCAGGTTGCCATTTGGCCCCTGAAGCTGCATGCGGATAAGCACTGCTTCCAGCCCGCCGACAATGAAGAACGCCAGCGCTGTGTAGAGGTACAGTGTTCCGATTCGTTTATGATCTACAGTAGTGAGCCAGCTCCACAGGCCGGTCTGTTCCCCGGCGTATTCGTCGTGGTGATGCTGGTCACGTGTGTCGATTACCGTCGTTGCCATTCCTTTCTCCGTTTACTTCAGGGCCTGCAGATACGCGACGATGTCCGCGATCTGCTGGTCGTCGAGTCCTGCTGAGAGCGTCGTCTTGAGAACGGGATCGTATTCGCCTTTCCCGAGAGCCGGCATGATGGAACCCGGTTTCATCTTGCGTGCGTTCTTGATCCAGAGTGCCAGATGCTGCGTGTCGTTGGGATACATTCCGGCCGCAAGCGTGTAACGCGAACCAAAGTGGGTCAGGTTCGGACCGATGACGCCGACCGACATTGGATTGCCGGAAACCGTGTGGCATGCAATGCACGCGTTGCTCGAGTAGAGCTTCTGTCCGCGCGCCGCATCTCCGACAAGCGATGCATTCCAGGACATCCCCTTGGGGATTCGGCCATTTGGCATTGCCCAGGATGGAATCTGGTCCTTCGGGAAGATGTATCCGGGAGTGCTTGCAGCGATGGGCTGAGCCGCCGTCCCTGTCGCCGTTCCGACTTCCTGTATTCCCGGGCTGCCAGCCGGATTCTGTGTGCCTGGCTCAGCCGGGCGGGTTCCTGCCACGGTGCCGGTGCCCGATGTAATGGGCTCGCCGCCGGTCGGTGGATTGACGGCTGTTGCGGGCGTAACTGCTCCGTATGCCGCCGCCAGCTTTTGACCGGCGACCCAGCTCGCGAATTCAGCCGGCTGCACGGTGAACACGCGGAAGCGCATGTTCGCGTGCGAATCACCGCAATATTCTGCACAGAAGCCGTTCCACACCGAGGACTTCAGGGTGGAGTCTGGCGTATACCATATGTGGTTCGTTCTGTTCGTGACGACGTCGCGCTTTCCACCCAGCTGCGGCGTCCAGAAGGAGTGAATTACGTCTGCCGACTGGAGCTTGAAGTTGACGGTCCGTCCGACGGGCAGGTAAATCTCGTTGGCGGTCACGATACCATATTCGGGATACCGGAACTCCCACCACCACTGATGGCCAATGACCTCCACGTTCAGCGAGCCCGGCGCCGCGGCTTTCTGCGTGTAGAAGATGGTCTTGACCGTCGGCACCGCGATGAAGACGAGAATGATCGCGGGGATCAGGGTCCAGAGAATCTCGAGAGTCGTGTTGCCGTGCGTCTGGGGTGGTTTCTGGTCTCCACCGCGGTGACGGTACTTGAACACGACGAAAATGAGGACTGCCTCGACCAGGACGAAGACAATCGTCCCAAGGAGAAGCAGGAGATCCCAGAGATCGTCTGAAGCACGACTGAATTCCGACTTCGGAAGGAATGTCGTGTTGGGGTAGGACTTGTCACATGCAGCCAGTGCCATCGCGAGAACGGCGACTACGCCAAACGAGGCGAGCTGCCGCCAGCGGTGTTTACCTGTCATTCGAATTTCCTCGGATTTCCTTTGAGCAAAGCCACACAAAGGTAACGATTTCCGGTGAAGGGAAGGAAGCATAATCCCCTGATTTTTCAGCGTTTAGTCTACTCGGCGGGGGGCCGTCATCAGCTCGGGGTTCAGGATCCGGTCCAGGTCATCCCTGGTCATCAGTCCCTTATCACACACAAGATCGTACACACCCTTGCCCGTTTCCAGAGATTCCTTGGCGATCGCACTGGTGATCTCGTAGCCGAGGACCGGAACCAGGGCCGTCACGACACCAATGGACTGCTCCACGAACATGCGCATCCGCTCCGGGTTTGCTGTGATTCCCTCGATGCAGCGCTGCCGCAGAACGTCGCAGGCCCGTCCGAGCATCACCAGCCCGCGGAGCAGCCGGTAGGCAATGACCGGCTCGAACACGTTGAGCTGGAGCTGGCCCCCCTCGGCGGCCATGGTGACCGTCACGTCTCCGCCGATAATGTCGAAGCAGACCTGGTTCACCACCTCCGGGATCACCGGGTTCACCTTGCCGGGCATGATGGACGATCCCGGCTGCATTGCAGGGAGGTTTATCTCTCCCAGGCCCGCGCGTGGACCGGAGCTGAGCAGCCGAAGGTCATTGCAGATCTTTGAAAGCTTCACTGCACAGCGCTTGAGGACTCCGGATAGCTGCACGAAAACGCCGGTATCCGCCGTTGCCTCTACCAGATCAGGTGCCGTGATGAGTTCCAGCCCTGTGATTCGCGACAGATGGCGCCTTACGAACTCAGAGTAGCCGGGCGGGGCATTGATGCCGGTGCCTATCGCAGTCGCACCCATGTTGATTTCGCGAATGAGTGCCTGAGCTTCGCCGAGTCGGTCAACGTCCTCGAGAATCGTGTGCGCGAACGCGGTGAATTCCTGGCCAAGCGTCATGGGGACCGCGTCCTGGAGCTGCGTGCGTCCCATCTTGATGAAGGGAGAGAATTCCTCTCCCTTCCGCAGGAAGGCACCGGCGAGTGCTCCCATCGCCTCCTGGAGATGGGTGATGCTCGTATGAAGGGCGAGCTTCACGGCAGTCGGATAGACGTCGTTCGTGGACTGGCTGAGATTGACGTGGTTGTTCGGGTGAACCACGTCATAGTCGCCACGTCTCCGTCCCATTATCTCGAGCGCGCGGTTCGCGATTACTTCATTCGCGTTCATGTTGGTGGATGTTCCGGCGCCTCCCTGGAAAACATCCACGGGGAAATGGATGTGATGCTTTCCCTCGCGCAGCTCGCGGCAGGCGGCAGAGATCGCGTCGGTGACTTCCCGGTCCAGCAGGCCAAGCTCGAAGTTGGCACAGGCGGCGGCTTCCTTCACCGATGCCAGAGCGGCCAGAAGAGAAGGGAATTCGCTGAGCGGCACGCCGCTGATGGGAAAATTCTCGAGAGCACGCAGCGTCTGAATCCCGTAGAGCGCGTCGGCGGGAACATCCCGTTCGCCCAACAGGTCATGCTCGCGGCGAACCTCGCGCGCGGAATCGAAAGTCACGTCTTTACCTGACACCAGGACGATAGCTTAATTGAAGAGCGTCTCAATCCAAAGTCCGGGGATAACAACATGCGTCATTTTCGCTTTCTGTTCGTATTTGCTGCGGCCGCGTTCCTCGATGCCGCGGAGGCATCAGCCCAGCTTGCCCCGGGGAAGGTTGCCCTCGTAATCCACGGGGGCGCCGGCACCATCCTGCGCGCATCGATGACTCCAGAGCGTGAGCGGGAATACCGGGAAAAACTGACCGAAGCGCTCAACACGGGCTATCAGATCCTGCTCAAGGGTGGATCGAGCGTTGATGCGGTTGAGGCCACGCTGCGCGTGATGGAGGATTCGCCTCTCTTCAACGCAGGCAAGGGTGCGGTGTTCACCTCTGCCGGAACGAATGAGCTCGACGCCGCGATCATGGACGGCAAGACGCTCAAGGCCGGCTCTGTTGCCGGATTGCACACGGTAAGAAATCCAATCTCGCTTGCTCGCCGGGTGATGGACCATTCGCGCCATGTGATGATGATTGGGGATGGCGCAGAACGATTCGCCCGCGAGCAGGGACTGGAGCTGGTATCGCCACACTATTTCTGGACCGAACGGAGATGGCGGTCCTACGAGCGGTCGCGTGATTCGGCGGAGAAGGCAAGAAGTGGAAAGAAGGGCAGCGGGTCACTCGAGGCCGACAAGAAGTATGGAACTGTGGGAGCGGTGGCGCTGGATAAGGAAGGAAATCTCGCGGCCGGAACCACGACGGGCGGAATCAACTGGAAGGAGTACGGACGGGTGGGAGATGCCCCGATTATTGGAGCTGGGACCTACGCCAACAATGCGAGCTGCGCGGTTTCAGCCACGGGTCAGGGGGAAATATTCATTCGGCGGACTGTTGCGGCCGACATTTGTGCGAGAGTGAAGTATCTCCGCCAGTCAGTCTCGCAGGCCGCTGAAGATGTCGTGATGAAAGAGCTGGTGACAGTCGGCGGAGAGGGTGGAGTGATCGCGATGGATCGACTCGGGAATATCGCGACGCCCTTCAACAGCGCGGGGATGTACCGCGGCTGGGTCGCGGCCGACGGCAAGCTGATTGTGAAGATCTACAAGGACGACTGAACGGCTCGTGCTGCGTCAGGTTCGCGGCGCGGCAGGCGTGATGATCCCGAAGGTGTTCGGCCCGGTTGCCAGCGGCCCGCTGATCCACACCCGGGCACCCGGCATGGTGCGCAGGACGGTTGGCGGATTTCCGATCAGTGTGCGCCTGCCGTCCTGCTCGAGAAAGAATTGGCCATTCTCTGTCCGGATGATTCCGTCCACAACCGGCCTTCCTTCAACGCTCACAGCCTTGAAGCGATCTACACGGAAGCCCGTGGAAGTGCGTTTACCCTCTGCAAGTACTTCCACGCCACCCAGTCGCGACAGCGAAAGAGAGTCGGTTGCCGATGGTTCAAGCGTGATGGCTCCATCCTTCGTGCGCAGCACGATTGATTTCTGAAAGCTGGTGCCCGTGATCGAGACTATTCCGCGGGCGGAATCAAGCGGTGACGGAGTACTTGCCGCAGGCGGTGCTGCACAGCCCAAGGCAAGGGTGAGGAGCGCGGTCAACACGAGACGATTGCTCACTGGGTTCTGATCAGGATGAATTCGACAGTCGCGGGAACCGGCTGCCCTCCGGAGTCTGCCCTGACTGTCGCCGGGTCATTTGCATTGACACCGAAGCGCAGGTAGGCGGCACCACCGCCGACCAGAGTAATGTCCAGGTTGGCCAGCAGCGGCTGAGTGCGCAGCGGAAACTTCAGCTCGTTGATGGCCGGGAGCACGCTGCGGAAATTCCAGCTCGGGTGGGTGAACTCGCTGGACACAGGAAGGCCCGAATCGTCGGTGAATTGCGCAACTACCCAGTCCCGAGTCACGGGGACGATGCTGCCGAGAACCGTGCTGAAGTTCTCCTGGCCGTTTTTCACCGAATTCACGAGAGAGAACCAGGTTGCCTGCTCGGCTCCGCCCTTCCGGTCTGATGCATAGCGGAGCAGTTGCCAGATTGCGCCTCGTGTAGCGAGGTCATCGCCCTGCGCGTACGGGGAATTCGTTTCCGGAGCCTTCATGTACGTCATGAGGCGGCTGAAGTTGTTTATCTGGTACGAATTCACTGCATCCAGCTGAGCCTGTGTGGAGCGAAGGCGTCCCAGGTCGATGTTGCTTCTCGGAGTATTCCCGGAAACGCGGTAGTACAGCAGTTCTTCCGCGATATGACTCAGTCCTTCGTTGAGCCACACTTCTTCGAAGGCATCCGCGTCGGTTACGTAAATCCGGCGGCCGGCGTTGATCAAATGCTGAAACTCGTGCACAAGCACGGCGAATACTCCACGTCCCAGCACGGTCTTGTCCTTGTAGTTCCCGTTGATCGTACTGTTCGGATCGGGAACCGGCGCATAGAACATCTCGCCCGCGTTGCTCGAAGTGCAAACGCTGGGCGGAAAAAGGTCACGCGCAGTAAAGAGCCCGCCAACAACAGCTCCCGGAGGAACAGGTACTGCGTTGATGGTGGGTGTAAACAGGATTGTCACCCGCCCATCGCTGTCGAGATCGCTGGGTGCACCGAAATTGGCTACGCCAATGTCGTAGCCGAGCGTATCGAACTGCTGGCCGAAGGAGGTAAGCTCCGCTGTGGTATAGCCGCCGGCGGGAGCAAGCGTGTCGATGAGCACAATGGTGCGCGGCAGTACGGCGGCGACCCGCGCGCCGCGTGTCTGCCGTGGGCTGGTGCAGAGGTTACCTGTGACACTCGCATTGACGTCCACTATCGAACCAACGACCGGGGTCGCGGGGACGCCGATGATCCGTGACATGCCTCTTTGCGTTCCTGTGCGGCCCGCCGCCTGTCGCGCGCGGGCGAAAGAGATGCCGGCGAGATCGCGCAGCTCACGTTTTCTGAATTCGGTCTCGACTTCGAAGTTTGCAGCGATCCTGGAGGCGTTGAGCGCAATCCGTGCTGCCCCGGATGTGCCGAGCGATGTGGATGCCCCCGATTGAAGTACAGTGGTTTTGGTCGGCGTGAAGTGCAGCGAGGCATTGCTCGCCGCGACACCCGATGCGTGGAACGGTATCAGGACATACTCGGACGCCGCGGACGCGCTGCCCACGCAGAATGAGAGTTTTTCAGAGGCCGAGAGTACGCGCAGCGCTCCAACTGCGAGCTGGAGCGCGGTTGCGCTGGTGCAGTCGGCCGACGACGGTACCACGGTGACCTCCGCCGTCCCCGATTTTCCCTCGACGGTTGCAGTGATTGTCGCAGATCCGGCAGCTACACCAGTGACCACCCCGGTGCTGCTGACTGTCGCCTTGGTCTGATCGGACGATGTCCAGGTGGTGGTACGCCCTGTGAGGGCGTTGCTGTTCGCATCGCGCGGAGTTGCGGTGAGCTGCTTCGTCTCGCCGACCGCAATCAAATTGGTGGCCGGAGTCACGACGACTGATGCGACCGGAACTGGAATCACAGTGATGGTCGCCTTACCCTGGCGTGTACCGCTCGTAGCGATCACATCGGTGGTGCCAGGTGCAACGCCGGTTACAACGCCATTGATATTGACCGTGGCAACGGCACCCGATGCTGTGCTCCAGGTAATGGGTCCTGTCGCGATCGAGGCGCCATTCTGGTCGAGCCCGGCTGGGATCGCATTGGCGGCTTCGCCGACGAAGATCGTGGTCGGCGTCAGCGACACGGTGATGGTCGTGAGTACCGGGCTCGGCTCCGTGGACCCGCCGCAGGAGGACAAGCCAAGAGCCAGGCAAAGAAGCGCAACAAATCGTGTGCGGAGGTCCATCGGGTTGGATGAGAATGTGGCGGGGGCGCAGATCACCCCGCAATGCGCAGGGGCGGCTCCTTATAGCTACGGAAGGTGCAAAACTATTGCAACTCCGCGTTAGAGGCCGGGTATCTATAGTTGGAGGTCAGGGATAGTGACGCACTCAGTGCTCGCGTAGTCCCTGGTAGTAAGCTCAAAACGCTGCCCCGGCGGCTCAATCGAAGACCTATGATCTCTGGATTCGTCCGTAAGTCGCCCCTTCTGGCAGCGCTGCTCATAGCCGCATGCGCAAAGGATTCAACCGGCCCCGCAGCCGTTGCGACCTCGGTTGCGGTCGTCACCAGTGCCTCGACGACCGCAATTGCAGGATCAGTCGTTGCCCCGGCCCTGACTTTTTCGGTGAAGGACCAGAACGGAAGCACGATGGCGGGCGTTCCGGTAACTGTCACTGTGACCGGAGGTGGAACGATCACTGGCGCACCGACGACTACCACCTCCGGAGTGACCTCCATAGGAACCTGGACGCTCGGCAACACGGTCGGAGTGAACGTAGTGACGATCAAAGCCGGCGATCTCGCTCCCATTACCTTCACGATTACAACCGTTGCCGGTCCCCCGGCTCAGCTGATTGTTGTTTCAGGTGGCAGTCAGAGCGCACCGGCCGGCAGCACGATATCCGGCATCACGGTCAAGGTCGTGGACAAGTTTCAGAACGGGGTAGCCAATCAGCCGGTGACCATCAGCGTCCAGGATGGCGGCGGATCGGTGCTGCCGGCATCAGGCACCACCGATGCCTCCGGTAATCTGAGTGGAATCACATGGACGCTCGGCAAGCTGGCCATTCCGCAGAACCTGGCGGTTGCGTCAGGCTCTTTCGTGGGGATCGTACCGGCGGTAGTTGCAACGCAGTACTCCCTCGAGGTTCGTTACTTCGGGGGCGAGCCAACAGCAGACGTCCGAGCGGCCTTCGATCGTGCAGCTGCGAGAATCAGGGGCGTCATTACAGGTACGCTCGGACTGGTTCCCTTCAACAATACGCCAATTGGCGATCCTGCCTTCCCCAGTACAAACTGCCAGGTGCCTGGCGTTGTCCTTAACGAGACTATTCGCGATGTCGTGATATTCGCGCAGATCCACAAGATCGACGGCCCCGGGAAGATTCTGGGCGCAGCAGGACCCTGTCTCGTTCGCAGCTCGAGCAAACTCACGATCATCGGAGTGATGGAGTTTGATTCCGAAGACCTGGACGTGCTGGCTTCGACACAAAGACTCGAGCCCGTCATACTGCATGAAATGTCGCATGTGATCGGGGTCGGGACTCTTTGGGATCAGAAGACTCCAGCCTTGATAAGCGGTGCAGGGGGAGCGGACCCGCGTTTCACCGGCACGAATGCGCTGAATGCGTGCCTCGCCGCGGGAGGATCCACGCTTTGCACCGGTGGCGTGGCAGTTGAAAACTGTGTGGGAATTCCCAACTGCAGCGGTGGAACTCAGGACTCCCACTGGCGCGAAGGCTCGGCCACACTTCCGGGATTTCGCACCGAGATGATGACCGGATTTGTGGCTGCGGCAGGGGTTTTTATGGCGTATAGCAACATCACGGTGCAATCTTTGGCAGATCTCGGCTACACCGTGAACGCGCTCGCCGCCGATCCATACTCGGTTCCAAACCCGGCACTGCGTGCGATCTTTCAGGCGGACGGGCAAGAGGTGGAGCGGAAAGATTGGGAAGTTGTGCGCGAACCGAAGGCCATGGTATCACCGAACGGCACCATCACCCGGATTGAAAGACAATGAAAAAGATCATAAGGGCGACAACCGCATCGGCTCTCATTTCGCTGGCTATTGGGTGCACCACCAGCGACGATGCTGCAACTCCAGCCGATACGGCAACTGGCGCGAGCACCACGATTGCGCCGCCGGCCGCATCTGAGCCTGTGATTTCAGCGCCAGCTGATACGACATCGCCAGCGCCCGCAGTGATCCCGACGCGCACGAAATCGACTGGAACGGCACCGACCAGAACCAGCACGGTCCCGAAGAACACCACTCCGACCAGCACTGCTACGCCACCCAGGAATAGCACCACACCCGTTACCCCACCATTGCGGGACAGTGCGTTCAAGCCCAAGGCGACAGTTGACGAGTATGGCAATATCCAGCCGATAAAGCGCGACAGCCTCAAATAATCACAGCCAAGATGACCGACAGAAAATTGCGCGGCGCGGTGCACGCGGCGGCGCGGGCTGTTTTGATTGCACTCGCAGTGGGATGTGGCGGCGGAAAGGGGCCTTCAGGTCCGCCGCCGGCAACCGACTCCACCTTCGCTGTCGAGATCCGTTACTACGGACCACCGCCGAGCGCGCAGGTGCAGGCTGCATTCGACGCGGCCAGAGGGCGAATCCAGGCCATGATCACGGGTGACCTTCCCGCTACCAACCTGAACAATGTCAATCTCGCCGATGAGAACACATGCGGAGTGCCGGGCGTTACAGTCAACGAAGTCGTGGACGACCTGATCATTTACGCGACCATCAAGTCCATCGATGGAATCGGAAAAGTTCAGGCTTCGTCAGGGCCCTGTCTCGTTCGGGCTACCAACAGGCTTCCGGCACTTGGAAAGATGGAGATGGACGTAGATGACCTGAACCAGCTGGCAAGCAGCGGAAGGTTGAACGCCGTGGTCCTGCATGAAATGCTGCACGTCCTCGGCTTCGGAACCATTTGGACGGACGTGACGCCGCCCCGTCTCACCGGCGCCAACACGACCGACTCGCGCTTCAGCGGACCGTTCGCCATCCAGGCATGCGGGGAGGCGGGAGGAAGCTCTCTCTGCGCGGGGGGAGTACCGGTTGAAAGCTGTGTCGGAATCAGCGGATGCGGCGAGGGAACCCGCGACTCCCACTGGCGGGAGCCGACGTTCCGAACCGAGTTGATGACCGGCTACGTGGAGACTGCCAACGTACCCATGCCACTGAGCGCGATTACGGTCCAGTCCTTTGCGGACCTGGGGTACGCAGTCACGGCTACCGTTGCCGATGCATACAAGATTCCCGGCACCGCGATTCGTCTGCCAGAAGAGTCAAGCGAGCCGCCGGTGAAGTGGGAGACCAACCGTCGGGCGCTGTACGAGGTAACCGAATCCGGAGTTCTGCGAAGGCGCTGACACTACTGCCCTGATTAACTTTGTAGTATGAACTCCGAGGACGAACGCCCGGTATACGATCCCGCCGCCGTCGAAGCGAAGTGGCAGGATGCCTGGCGAAAGCAGAAGACAAACGAAACCGATATTGCCGGCGCAAAGAATCCGTTCTATGCGCTGATGATGTTCCCCTATCCGTCGGCCGAAGGCCTGCACGTCGGCAATCTCTTTGCGTTTACGGGCAACGACGTGTATGCGCGCTACCACAGACAGCGCGGCCATGACGTGTTCGAGCCGCTCGGCTACGATGCGTTCGGAATCCATTCCGAGAATCACGCACTCAAGACGGGACAGCATCCCGCGGAGCTGATTCCCAACAACATCAGGAATTTCAGGCGCCAGCTGGAAAGCGCGGGACTGATGGTAGACTGGAGTCGCTCACTTTCGACCACCGACCCAGACTACTACAAGTGGACGCAGTGGGTCTTCCTGCAGATGATGAATCGCGGCCTCGCATACAAGAAGAAGGGCGCGGTGAACTGGTGTCCCAGCGACAAGACAGTGCTGGCCAATGAGCAGGTCGTAGGCGGAGTGTGCGAACGGTGCGGAACACCGGTGGAACAGCGGTTCCTGGAACAGTGGTTTTTCCGGATCACCGATTACGCGCAGCGTCTTCTCGACAATCTCGAGACGATCGACTGGTCGGAGTCCACGAAAACAGCCCAGCGCAACTGGATTGGCGCTTCGCATGGAGCGGAAGTCGATTTTGCGGTAGATGGACATGCGAATGCACACATCAAGGTGTTCACGACCCGCCCTGATACGATCTTTGGCGCCACCTACCTCGTGCTCGCACCGGAGCATCCTCTCGTCGACGAGATAATGACGAGCGGCGAAGCTGACAGTGTGACGAAGTATCGGGAGAGAACAGCCAAGCAGGACCTTGTCACGCGAAAGAGCAGCACGGGCAAGACGGGCGTAAACACGGGCGCAACGGCACTGAACCCGGCGACCGGGAAGCAGATTCCCATATGGGTGTCGGACTATGTGCTCATGGAGTACGGTACCGGTGCGATCATGGGCGTGCCCGGCCACGACGACCGCGACTTCGAGTTCGCCACACAGTTCGGGCTCCCGATCGTTCGCGTTGTCGCAGGCGAGGGGCAGGATGCCTCGAGTGCGTTGGAAGCGGCGTACACCGAGAATGACTCCGGTCGCATGGTGAACTCCGGAAAGTTCGACAATCTCACGGTCGCGGAGGCAAAGAGCCGGATCGTCGAATGGCTCGCTGAGACAGGAGCAGCGAAAGCTGTCATCAACTACAGGCTGCACGACTGGTGTGTGTCGCGGCAGCGGTACTGGGGTCCGCCGATTCCAGTCATCTACTGTGACAAGTGTGGGGTCGTTCAGGTTCCCGAGAAGGATCTGCCTGTCCTGCTCCCGCACATCGACGACTTCAAGCCCGACGACTCCGGTGTGTCGCCGCTCGCCAGGCATGAAGAGTGGTATCGAGTTGCCTGTCCTGAGTGCGGTGCAAGTGCACGGCGCGAGACCGACGTATCGGACACCTTCCTGGACAGCGCCTGGTATTTCCTGCGCTACCCGAGCGTCGGTGACGACACCAGGGCGTTCGATCCTGTACTGACGAAAAAATGGCTGCCCGTGGATTCGTACATCGGCGGCAATGAGCACGCTGTACTGCACCTGCTCTACTCGCGCTTCGTCACGATGGTCCTGCACGACGAAGGCCTGCTCGATTTCGAGGAGCCGTACACCCGCTTCCGCGCGCATGGCCACATCATCCGCGAAGGCGCGAAGATGTCGAAGACGAAGGGCAACATCGTGAACCCCGACGAGTACATCACCAAATGGGGCGCGGATTCTTTCCGCACCTATCTCATGTTTCTCGGCGGCTACGAAGAAGGCGGCGACTTCCGCGACCAGGGCATTTCCGGAACCAGGAGATTCCTGGACAGACTGTGGGCATCGGTTGACACGGTTACGCGCGAAGGCGCCGAACAGGCGCCAACCTCACCGGAAGTGATGCGCAAGCTGCACCAGACCATACGGAAGGTGACGGAAGACATCCCCAAGCTCGGTTACAACACGGCAATTGCCGCGATGATGGAGTACATGAACGTGCTCCGAAAGGGAGAGCGCACACCGCAGCGCGAGGAAGTCGCTCCGCTGGTTCCGCTCGTTGCGCCCTTTGCTCCGCACATAGCAGAGGAGCTGTGGGAAAAGCTGGGCAACAGCGGGAGCGTGTTCGATTCGGCGTGGCCGGAGTTCGATGCCGACCTCGCGCGTGAGGACAACATCGAGCTGGTGGTGCAGGTGAATGGCAAGGTGCGCGGAAAGGTGACGGTGCCGCGGGATATCACGCAGGACGAGGCCTTTGCGGTGGCGCAGAAGGATGAGAGCGTCGCGAAGTTCGTTGTCGGGGCGCCGAAGAAGATCATCTTCGTTCCAGGCAGACTGCTGAACATCGTGGTTTAGGGACAGCTTGAAGCTGTTAGCGTTGAGCTATCAGCTTCAAGCTCGGTTTTGCTGAAGCAGAGAGAAACAACGAGCTCGACGCTAATAGCTCAACGCTATCAACGGATAGCTGTTTTATAGAAGCTTGCCGATCCAGTCGCCCGCGTAGTACCCCACGATTGCGACCCCAAGCCCGACGACGAACATGTCGATTCCGGAGCGGAACACCGACCGTCCCGTGAACACCGAGCGGGCCGCGCCAACCAGGAAGTGCGACAGCATCGACACCGCGAACGAAATGATGATTGCGGTCTGGCCGCTCCAGATGAGAAATGGAGCGACTGGAATCACAGCGCCCACCGCGGTTGCAAGTCCGGTGACCCAGCCCTCGCGCAGCGGCGACATGGACTGCTCGCCGATCTTCAGCTCTTCCTGCACCTGCTCCGCGAGCATTTTCTCGGGGTCGGCCATGATCTCGGTGGCGAGATTGTAGGCGACATCGCGTGAGATTCCCTTGGCTTCATAAAGGAGTGCGAGTTCGTCGCGCTCGATCTCGGGCATGAGCGCGACCTCATCGCGCTCCATCGAGATTTCGTAGTCGTAAACCTCCCGCTCGCTCTTGGCGGCCAGGTACCCACTGGAACCCATGGAGAGAGCATCTGCAATCGCGCCGGCAACGCCCGCAACGATGATCATGTGGTGCTGTTCGGCAGCCGTGGCGCCGAGCACGCCGGCTACGAGACCGAAGTTGGCCGTAAGTCCGTCGTTGAAACCATACACGACGTTGCGCAGGAAGCCGCCAGACTCGGTGCGATGCCAGGGCTCACCGCTCTTGCCCGCAATTCCCGCGAGCGTGGTTGCATGCTCGGCCGATTCCTTGGCGAGCATCAGCGCTTCACCGCCGCCGGGTGTACCTGACGGCGTTGCGCGGTACATGTCCAGGTACGCCTTTACTTCGCGGCCTTCTTCCTGGAGGAGCATTGGAAGGAGGAAGCCGGGGCCGAACCATCTGCCGAGCATCGCCAGCAAGCGGGTACGACCGCTTGGGTGATATCGCTTCGGCGGATTTCCGTGCTTCGTCATCAGGTCGGCCCAGACGACTACATGGCGATCCTCGACGTCGGCGAGCCGTGCGTAGATGTCCTTCTTGTGCGGATCCTTTTCGGCTTTCGCAAGCAGTCGATACAGAAAAGCCGCATCCGCTTCATCCTGCCAGTGATGCTCGAAGGTGTGGAAGTCCACCGAATGTCCCGTCTTCTGCGGGGGCGGTTCGATTGCGCTGGCCATGTCGGAATATCGCCCTGCCGGAGGGGTTTTGGCACCTCAGGCAGCGCAAGGCAACCATTCCGGGGCGCGACGGGTCTATCTAGCTGAACCCCAATTCTTCGGGAGCACTACCGTATGAACAAGACTCAGCTCATTCTGGCCGCGGCCGGACTGATCGCATCGACCGGCCTCGAAGCCCAAAGCAAGACCAAAGTGTCTGGCGACGCAAAGACCATGAAGGTGGAAGATGAATCCTGCGTACGCGGCAAGGACGGCTCTACCACCTGCAAGATTACAAGGTGGAAGGAAGACTCGACGCTCATCAAGCGCGCCGCCATCGGCGTAATGGTGCAGACTACGGGAACCAAGCGCGATACGCTTGGCGTATTCATATCGCGCGTCACTCCCGACGGGCCGGCTGAAAAGGCTGGAATCGTGGAGGGCGAACGGATCGTTTCGATCAATGGAGTGGATCTTCGCGTCGCGGCAGCAGATGTCGATGACAGCTACACCGCAGGACTGGCGTCGCACCGACTAACGCGTGAGATCCAGAAGCTCACTCCCGGGACAGCCGTATCGCTTCGCGTGTATTCGGGCGGGCGGATTCGGGATGTTTCAGTCACGACAGCCCGTGCATCCGACCTGATGAAGGGTGAGGGGCACATGGGCATGATATTCCCGCGCATGCCGGGTATGCCCGCGATGCCTGAGATGCGGATCTTTCGGGATGGAACGGGTCCGGTGAGAATGCTGCGCAAAACTCCGGGCGCTCCGGGCGCCGCCTCGCCAATGCGGATTCACCTCGCACCGGCTCCGCGTCCCTCGGAGTTCTATTTTGAGGACGACGTTTCGGTCGACCAGCCGGCTCCAAAGGTTGTTGCACCCACCAAGGCCAAAGTCTCGAAGATCAGCGGCTCTATCTGATAGGGGATGGGTATCGGGCATCCGTTTGCGAGTGGGCAAACGGGTGCTCGATGCTCAGGTAGAATAGAACGCCTGTAGAACCGCCGCTTCTCGTCTCATATGGGAGAGCGAGGGCAGGAACAATCTGCAAGCCGGATTTGAAGTTCAGAGCAAAACGCACTGCCGGCGAAAGGATGAAGGAGTTGGCGTCGCCTCCTGTCCAGAGAGATTCCAGCATCAGGTGAGCCTGGGGATAGGCCTTGTAGACAACACTCTGTCCGACTGAGTATTCCGCGTTTCCGGTGCGTCCCTCTTCCTCTCTGGCGCCGGGGACATGAAGCACCG
The DNA here is from genome assembly GCA_036676795.1 of Gemmatimonadota bacterium. Classification (GTDB taxonomy): domain Bacteria; phylum Gemmatimonadota; class Gemmatimonadetes; order Gemmatimonadales; family Gemmatimonadaceae; genus UBA4720. Next base: position 232 of record JAKFCC010000038.1, on the reverse strand, counting down.
CGAGATTGGTGTGGGTCACGATCCTGGGAGAGAACGAATAGCTGACCGGGAGGCCGGCACCGACTCCATAACTTCCGCGGCCGCGTGCGTTCCGGCCGGAAGGAAGGCTGAGTGATATGCGTGGTGCGATGGCAAGTCTCGAATTTCCTCCGAGTGCCTGGAGGCGGTAATCGAGCATGATGTCGCCGAGACCCAGTTCGGCGCCTGCGCCTTCAGGGCGAATGAGTGGAAC
>JAKFCC010000037.1:0-15214 GCA_036676795.1 Gemmatimonadota bacterium | reverse complement strand
ACGGACACACGGGGAACTTCTGACCCGGCCGCATATGATGCCTACCTGCGCGGAAAATTCTTTCTGGCTAAGCGAAACGCCGGGGCGCTCGATTCAGCAATCAATTATTTCCAGAGCGCGATTGCAAAGGATCCGGGATTCGCGCGCGCATTTGCGGGTCTGGCTCAGACGTACGTCGTTTACCGGTTTTATACGTCCAGCAACATGGATTCGGTCGGACGCATTGCGGCAAGCCGCGCGCTTGCGATCGATTCGACAGTAGCCGACGCTCATATTGCACTCGCCTACTCAGCATCGAATGCGGGTCGTTTTGCCGAAGCCGACAGACACTTCGATGCGGCGGAGCGCCTCGATCCCAATAACTTCCTCTTGTATCTCTGGCGATCATCGAGCTACCAGCGCCGCGCTCTTCCAGAAAGAGTGATGGCAGATCTGCAAAAGGCTGTAGCGCTGGATCCACTTTCCGTCGTGGCCGCTGGAAATCTCGGCGGTGAATACGTGAATCAACGGAAGTTTGCCGAGAGCCGCAGGCAATTGAGGAACGCGCTGAAGATTGACTCCACATCGTGGCCGGGCACCTGGTCTTTCCTTACGGCTGCCTATATCTGGTCTGGGTTTCCGGACAGCGCAGTACATGCCGCAGAGCGAGCACTGCAGATCGGCGACCGGAGTCCGCAGAGAATTCGAGGAGCGATTATGGCTTACGCGGCGGCCGGCAGGTGGGAGGACGTGGACAGGATGCGTGCGCGACTAGGTAAAGACAAGGATTTGGGCGAAGTCTATGAGTATCTCCTTGTCACTGGCCAGCACGAACCAATTCTTAGAGTGCTGGAAACCGGTACAGGTCGATCTATCAATGCTTATCGCGGACCCTATTGTCATCCCAGCCAGGACCGAATTAGCCGAGAGCCGCGCTATGTGGCGGCAATGCAAAAACACGGTTTGCCGGTGTGTCCGCTGCAGTCGCCCTGGCCCTTCCCTGAACGAAACGACGGCAGGAAATAGCCGGATTATATTCAGTCAATGAATCACGAAATCACCGACATAACGATCATCGGCGGCGGGCCGACTGGCATTTTTGCGCAGTTCTACGGCGGAATGCGCGGCGCTACCACGCAGATTGTTGACGCGCTTCCCGAGCTCGGCGGACAGCTGGTCGCGCTCTATCCTGAGAAATTCATCTTCGACGTTGCCGGATTCCCGAAGGTGCTCGCGAAGGATCTGGTCAAGGCACTTGCCGAGCAGACTGCTCAGTTCAATCCGAAGGTGCACCTCAACCAGAATGTTGTTGGACTCGAGGAAGAGAACGGACACTTCGTTCTTGTCACGGCCACGGACCGGTTTCCCACGCGTTCTGTTGTGATTGCTGCCGGCATTGGTGCATTCAGTCCACGCAAACTTCCCCAGGCGTGCGCCGAGCCATGGTACGGGAAGGGAATCTTTGACCGCGTGAACAACCCCGACGAGTTCAGGGGAAAAAAGATCGTCATTATCGGCGGTGGCGATTCGGCTTTCGACTGGGCACACCAGCTGCGCGATCGCGCCGCAGCAGTCACGCTCGTTCACCGGAGCGACAGATACCGCGCACATGGGGCCACCGTGGCGGAAGTCGAAAAGGCACATGCAGAAGGGAAGACACTGATGCTGCCCTTCCACGAGCTGGCTGATGTTCTCGCGGATGGCGATACCATGCGCGGCATCGTCGTGAAGCAGATCAAGGACAAGACGACTCGCGAGATCGAGTGCGACGTGGTGCTGCCGATGCTGGGGTTCGTGTCTGATATCGGCGCGCTTGGCGAATGGGGGATGACCGTCGAAAAAGACGAGATTCTCGTGAACAGCATGATGGAGACGGGGCGACCGGGCATTTACGCGGCCGGAGACATCACGACCTATCCGGGCAAGCTCAAGCTGATAGCGACAGGATTCGGGGAAGCGGCGGTGGCCGTCAATCAGGCATTCCACTGGATCTACCCGGACAAGAAGGTGAATCCCGGACACAGCTCCAACCTCGCTGTCTTCGGTCAAAAAGACGACTAGCGGAGCTGCTACAGCAGAGCTGGTAAGGTCCCACCCTTGCAACATGTCGCCTTGTTAACTCATCAGAGCAAGGAGACTTATATGAACAAAGCTTTCAAGATCCTGCCGGTCGCGCTGGCGTTCGGAGTTGCAGCGTGCGGTGTCAGGACGACGACGACCGACGTGAATCCACGGATGGCGCGTGCCGCGACGTGCGTGAATGCTGTCGAAGTCTATGAAGGCCGTGCAGACGTCCCCGCAGACTACTACGAGCTCGCGTGGATCAATGCGGAAGGCAATTCCGTGTGGACCACCGACAACCAGATGCGCGAGACGATGCGTAAGCGCGCAGCCGAAGTCGGTGCAAATGGTTTGATCGCGAACCCGGTTCAGCAGAACAAGGCCGGCGTGAGCGTCGTAGGTGAAGCGATCGGCGCGAACACGGCAACTGCAAAGGCTTCAGGTCTCGCGATCTGGATGCCGTCCCAGGCTGATCGTGCCACGCTGGCATGCGGCAAGTAGTTCGATAACAGCTGGCAGCTGGTAGCGTTGAGCTATCAGCTTCCCGCTCGTCGTTGATGTAAGGGAGAGAAAAACCGAGCTGGAAGCAAATAGCTGAACGCTATTCGCTTCCAGCTTTTCTTTTACGACCTGTTCCCGTACGCCACGCGCGGGTCGGCCTTCGCGTAGGCCAGGTCGGTGATCAGATTCACCAGCACGAACACGACGCTCAGGAAGAGAACCGACCCCTGAATCGCGGGAAGATCGCGCCGTGATATCGCATTCACGACGTACCGTCCAATCCCGGGCCAGCTGAAGATCGTCTCGGTGAGAATGCTGCCGGTCAGGTAGTACCCGAAATCCAGACCGAGAACCGTAATGATTGGGATGAGCGCGTTGCGAAGCGCGTGGCGCATTATCACGCTGCGCTCACGCAATCCCTTGGCTCGTGCAGTGCGCACGAAATCGCCGCCGAGCACGTCCAGCATCGCGGAGCGGGTGACGCGCGCAAGGAAGGCGATGGAGCGGGATCCCAGCGCGAGCGCCGGAAGAATGATGTATTCGATCCCTCCATAGCCTGACGGCGGAAGCCATCGCAGCTGAATTGCGAAAAGCAGAATTAGTATCAGGCCCACCCAGTACACCGGGAATGAGATACCCAGGTACGCGACTCCGAGTCCGATCCGGTCGAACCAGCCGCCCTGGTTGCGCGCGCTGAGCACGCCAATGGTGATGCCGAGCACGGAAGCGATCAGCATCGCCGCGCCGGCGAGCATCAGGGTTTTCGGGAATCTCTCGCGTATGTCGGAGAGAATCGGGCGGTTCGTTATGTACGAGTTGCCAAAGTCGCCGCGAATCACGCCGCCCGTGTACTTGATGAACTGCGTGTGCAGCGGATCATCCAGGTGCAGCTCCTTTCGGAGGCGCGCGATCGTCTCGGCGTCCGCGCGCTCTCCAACCATGTCCTGTACCGGATCACCCGGAGCGACATAGAGCAGCAGGAATACTACGACGAGTACGCCGAACAGCGTCGGTATGGAAAGCGCGAGACGGCGAACTATGAAGGCGAACACTTACCGCTTGTTGATCTGAACGTTGGTCCAGTTCTGACCCGTGAAGATCACGGGAATCTGGAAACCTGATATCCAGGGCTGGACTGCGTACAGCTCCTTGTAGAAGAACAGGTAGATCATCGGCGCTTCGCTGAATGCAATTGCGTCTGCCTGCTTGTACAGTTCTGCGCGCTTTGCGTCGTTCAACTCTGCTCTCGCCTGCGTTATGAGCCTGTCGAAGTTCGCGTTCGAGTAGAAGGAAACATTTCCGCCCGGTCCCTTGTTGCTGCTGTGCAGAAGCGGGTACAGGAAATTCTCGGCGTCCGGATAGTCGGCGAACCAGTCCTTGAGGGCAAGATCCGCATTGCCGCCGCGTGCGGCCTCGCGCATAGACGACGCATCACGCTGAACGATTTTCACGCGTATTCCTGCCTGGGCCAGGTTTGCCTGGATTGTCTGTGCCACACGAGGGAAGGGAGCTGTCTGGGAGCACCAGATCTCGAGATCGATGCCGTTGGGATATCCAGCTGCAGTGAGCAGCTCCTTTGCTTTCGCGGGATTGTATGCATAGGCCTGGCGGGTCGAATCGGCTCCCTCCAGGGATGGCGGGATGACACCAGCCGCGACATTTCCGCGTCCGCTGATCAGCTGATCCAGGATCGACTTGGAATTTGTGGCGTAGTTGAGTGCCTGGCGCACACGAACGTCCTTGAGCGGACCGCGCGTGGTGTTGATCGCCACATACCAGAGCCGGAGTGCCGGGGCGGTCATGAGCATGCCCTTGCGGTCGTCAGTCTGTTCCCAGTTTCTCGTTTCAGACTCCGGGATGTACAGGACGTCCACATTGCCCGACTCGAACTCGGCCACCGCAGTGCTGGGTTCGGGGACGATACGGGCCATCAGCGAATCGGACTTGGGTGCACCTCCGAAGTAGCTCTCGTTCTTCGCGAACTTCAGGTAGTCGTCGTGCTTCCACTCCACGAACTTCCACGGGCCCGTGCCGATTGGATGCTCGCCAAAGTTGGCGGGGGGATTGTCGGGCACGATGGCAGCAACCGGCATTGCCAGGAGCTTTGGGAAAATGGCGAATGGCTCGTCGAGGTTGACTACTATAGTAGTGTCGTCAACGACCGTGATTCCGGTGATGTCACCCTTTCCGTCCGCGTAATTCCTGGCGCCCGCGATGGGGTAGAGTGGCCAGCCACGTCCGCCCTTGGTCTTGGGATCGAGTACTCGCTTCCAGCTGTTGAGTACGTGACGCGCAACGAAGGGTGTACCGTCGTGGAACTTCACCCCGGGGCGCAGGTGGAAGGTGTAAGTTCGGCCCGCATTGGAGACATCCCACGACTTTGCGAGGGCGGGGACCAGCTGGGCGTCCGGTGAGAAGCGCACCAGTCCGTCGAACACATACCCGACTGCCCGCCCGGTTGGAACATCGGTAGACAGTGCCGGGTCCAATGAACGCGGATCGTAGGTGTCCCGGGAGTCGATCAGGGTATGGCGGGACGGATTTGATTCGCCGCCGCGACAGGCGAGAAAGGCCGGGATCAGAAGTAGTGCAATTCGTCGCATTGTCGAGTGGGTTTTTGTTGACATAAAGGGTGGAATGAGAAGAACTTATGAATCTCAAAAACACGCGTCAAACATGAGCGCTGAGTACACATACCGCAGGAAGCTGAAACCCAGCGAATTATTGCCCGCAATCGGGGCCGGCATCGCAGCCGGCCTCGCGGGTTTTTACGTTGTGCAACTCTTAATCCAGAGGACTCCGCTCGTACCCGAGGGTAAACTCCGCAGGCTGAGTCGCCCACCCGAGCCTGACCGTGATCCTCGAACCGCCACGTCCCAGGCCGTGGGGACCCAGGAGCCGGAGCCACGGTCCCGCGTAACCTCACTTTCCGCAAGCACACAGGTTCCTGCACCGCCGTCAGACCGCCCGTTACGGGGTAGATGAACAGGCTCTCGAAGTCTCTCCTGGTAGCAGGCTGTGCGCTTTCAACATCGATCATCACCCGTACCCTTTCCGCCCAGGATCTCCGCTGCGATCCCAATGACGTGGAGGTACGGCGGCTTTCGTTCGATGGCAATTCCGCCTTCAGTGACGCGGAGCTGGCCAGCGCGATCGTGACAACACCGTCGGGATGGGCCAGGAGATTCCTTCGGCTTCCGACTGCGCTGAAATATTGTCTCGACCGCGCGGAGCTGCCGAACGACCGCATTCGCCTCGTGGTATTCTATCGTCGCCGCGGATTCCCCGATGTGACTGTAGATACGGTCGTGAATGCCCTGAATAAATCTGCTGTGGAAGTGAGATTCAGGATCAGTGAGGGCCGGCCAATCACGGTTGCCGGGCTCGGAATCAACGGACTGGACAGCGTTGCAAACAGGGCCGCGATAACCCGCGATCTGCCCGTGAAAGTGGGCGACCGTTTCGATCGCGTGGTAGTGCAGGCTGCACGTGATACCATCACCCGCCGTCTGAGGAATGCCGGATACCCGCGCGCCCAGCTGGATTCTCCGCGGCCGCATGTAGATGCGGCGCAGTACCTGGCGTGGGACACGCTCGTCGTACGTCCGGGACCGCTAACCCGACTGGGGCGGGTTGCGATAAATGTCACTCCCTTCGAGAACAACTCCCGCCAGATTTCCGATCGCGTCGTCCACCGCCTGCTGGGACTGGACTCCGGGCGGCTTTACCGTGAAGACGACCTCCTGAATGCGCAGCGCCGGTTGTATCAGACGGAAGCATATCAGCATGTGACGCTGTTCCCGGAAAGCGTTTCGATGTCCGACTCGATCGTGACGCTTCGCGCCGATCTGATCGAGAACGCGATGAATGCCGCGCGGCTCGGCGCCGGCTATGGAACGCTGGACTGCTTTCGCGTCACAGGTGAACTCTCCAACTACAACTTCCTGAAGGGCGCGCAGCGGCTGGATCTGACAGCGCGGGTCTCGAAGATCGGAATCGGGGAGCCGTTGTCAGGCGCAAAAGATCTATGCGCTACCGCCAAAGGCGATCCATACAGCAACAAGCTGAATTATTACGCCGGCGCGACACTCAGGCAGCCACTGTTCGCCGGTATGCGCGCGATCCCTGCGCTCACCGTTTACACCGAGAGAGTTTCCGAATTCAAGGCGTATCTGCGTACAACAGCCGTCGGCGGAATTGCTTCCATGGTTCTGAGGCGGTGGGCCGCGACACCAATCACATTTGCTTATGCGATAGACTATGGCCGGACTGAGGCACAGCCGGCACTCTTCTGCGCCGTATTCAACGTTTGCGATCTCGAAACACGCGAGCGCTTCCAGGAGACCCAGCGCCTTGCGGTTCTCAGCGCGACCGTTCTGCGGGACAACACCAACAACCTGATTTCGCCGACGCGCGGCGGTATTGCCCGGTTCGAGGTGAGGCACGCGTCTCCGGCAACTTTCTCCGACCAAACGCTCCGGTTCAACAAGGTGCAGGGCGAAGCGGCACGTTACTGGGGATTCGGTGGGAATGTCTTCGCTGTGCGTGTGCGCGCCGGCTCGGTGTTCGGAAAAACTTTCGGATCGGCAATCGGTTTCATTCCGCCGCAGGAGAGACTTTATGCCGGCGGCCCAACCACAGTCAGGGGATTCAACCAGAACGAGCTGGGCTCGGCGATCTACATCGCCAACCGGTTCGATACGGTCATGGTTGCCGCGGATACGTTTTTCAGGGGCGACACATCCCGCGCCTACCGGCGCACCGTTCCCCTGGGTGGAAATTCACTCCTGGTCGCAAACGCAGAAGTCCGGTTTCGCAGTCCCTTGCTTCCAGATGTGCTCCAGTGGACGGTGTTCACCGATGCAGGCGATGTATGGAATCGCGGGCTGGACCTGTTCCAGAATTTCCAGATCAAGGTTACGCCCGGATTACAGCTCGGGGCATTCACTCCTGTCGGTCCGGTTCGAATCGTTCTGGGGTATAACCCCTACCGCAGACCGGCGGGACCGCTCTACTTCGAAGCGAATCGACTCGAGGGCGGCGGGCTGCCGTGCGTGAGTCCCGGGAATGACCTGAAGGTGCATGCAACAACCGATTCGAATGGTGCAACTGTGTTGACGCAGGAAGAAAGAGCATGTCCGGCGAGCTTCAGGCCGGTCGCTGAAGGAAGCTTTCGAAGCAAGCTGACCCTCAGTCTGGCGATCGGCCAGGCATTTTAGCGATGGCGCGCAGACAACGCATAGTACTCAAGAGCGCGTTAGTCCTTTTGGGCGGACTCGTTCTGATTGCGGTACTCGTCGTTTCTGCGACCCAGACCAGCGTTGGGCAGAACCAGATGCGGAAGCTGGTGATGTCCTTCCTCTCCGGCAACGTTCAGGGCAAGGTGTACGTGGGACGGATACACGGTGGCTTGCTCTCGGGAGTCACTATCGACTCCCTCGAAATCCGGGACAGGGAAGACACGCTGTTCGTGGCGACCGGGCCGGTGCGCGTGAAGTACGACATTCGCGACCTGTTCGACAAGCGAGTGTTGCTGCGGCATGTCGAGATCGACCATCCGGTCGTTTACATCCGCGAGCACCAGGACGGGCATTGGAACTGGCGCAAGATTTTTCCGGGGCAGCCGGCTGGTCCAAAATCCAAGGCGCGCTCGTTTGGCGATTTTATCGTCATTGACTCAGCTCGCCTGAACGACCTCACCTTCAATCTCACTCTCCGCTGGCAGCCTGCGGCGTGGCACAAGGGGTACCGTCGTGACAGTGTCATCGCGGACGCACTTGCGAATCCGACCGAGGAATTCCGAAGGGCGGGATCCGGGTTCACGCGCACCTGGCGCTTCACGAAAGGGAACGTAACGACCGGATACATTCGACTGGCGGATCCCGACAGCGTGGGACGGTTCGCCCGGATCGCCGACGCGAGCATAGTCGTGCGGGATCCGCCATTCGCTTTCTCCAAGGTCGCAGCGAACATCAGGCAGAATGGCGACAGTATCTGGTTCGATGCGCCGCAAATGTCACTGCCGGGGTCTCACGGGAAAGCTGTCGGCAAGCTCGTATGGGGAAGTGACCTCCCGCTGCGGTACGCAGTCCGGGTAAACGCCGACCGCGTCGCGATGGCGGACATCGCGTGGATCTATCCTACCCTTCCAAAAACCGGAAGCGGCAGCCTGGATCTCGAGATCGTGAGCGAGAAGAACCCGCACATCATCGACTACAAGATCACGAACATGGATGTGCGCACCACCAGGTCACGCCTGCTCGGGAGCATGACATACGCAGTGGGCGAAGAAATTCTTGGTGTCAAGGATGTGAACCTGGTAGCGGATCCAGTGGATTTCGACCTCCTGCGCACACTGAACGGAAAGCCCTACCCGTATGACTGGCAGGGGAAGCTGACCGGAACCATCGTCGCGAGCGGTGGACCGCTCACACGGTTCATGGTGGACGAGTCCAACATCACCTTCTCGGACGCACACGTTCCTGGCGCAATCTCAAGATTCAGCGGACGCGGCGAGCTGGATATCCTGTTCCCGGCATTCACAGTGTTTCGCGGCTTCGATGTCGATATGGAAAAGCTCGACCTGCGGACGCTCCAGTACCTGAATCCGCTCTTCCCAAAACTGAAGGGAAATCTTTCGGGCAGTGCCCGCCTGGATTCATCCTGGATGGACGTACGGTTCAGCGATGCGGACATACTGCATCACGATGCCGATGCTCCAGTATCCCGCGTTACCGGCAAGGGTCGAGTCATATGGGGAGAAAAGTTCCTCACCTATGATGTCGATCTTCAGGGACAGCCCATATACCTGACCACAATCGCGCGCTCCTATCCCGTACTGCCGCTGCGCGGTGAAGTCTCCGGTCCCATCCGGATCCGGGGCACATCGGAAAATCTCCAGATTGTTTCCTCGATGACGGGACCATCGGGTGGATTCACTTTCGACGGCTATGTGGATGCCGACCCACCATCATACGGTGCACGCGGCCGCGGCACTGTCTCCGCCCTCGACCTCAAGACCCTAATCACCGGCAAGGCAATTCCCGACACACGCCTGAACGGGCAGTACGCTGTCGACATCTCGGGAGCAACGGCTGACGACCTGAAGGGGAAAATTGACGCGGACCTCGAGAAGTCTGTCGTGGAGGGCATCCCGGTAGAACGCGCCACCGGACGCTTTGCTATTGCGGACGGTGTTGCCCGAATCGACACCCTGCGCGTCCGCGGGACAGGATTGCGCGGCGAAGCGACTGGTACTTACGCGCTTGCTCCGGGAAAAACCGGAAGCCTGCGGTTTGATTTCGCGCTCGACTCGGTTGGCGCCGCAAAGCCGTACCTGCGGGCAGCGGGGATCAAGATCGCGGAGGCAGACACACTGAGTGGCACACTGCGCCTCTTCGGAGACGTTACCGGCCGGCCCGGTCGACTCATGACTCATGCGATCATCGAAAGCGAAAAGTTTGCTTTCGGCGGGCGGGGCGCGGGTCAGCTGCGCGCCGACGTCACGATCGGCGACACGCTGACGGGTCTGCGAAACACAGTGGCCCGCGTAAGTGGATCCAATGTCTCGGTTGGCGGTCTTGTCTTCGGGAAGGGCGAGGCGACGGCAACGATCGATTCGGCAGGCACGAGCGTGCTCAGCGCAACGCTCACATCGGAAAATGGAATCAGGACCGAGGTGCGCGGCAGCTCGCGCATGCTGGGCGACACGACATTCCTGAAAATTGACACGCTCCGGATAACCGGGGATGCCATTGGAACCTATGCCAACGAAACAGCGCTGAATGCGCAGCTTACGTCCAGTGGCGCGAAGCTCGATTCCCTTATTTTGGCGCATCCCACGAACGGCAAGCTCGCCATCAGAGGCATTCGATTCGAGGGTGATTCTATACGGGCAAGCGTCAGGACCGAAGGTGTCGATCTCGCGCTCGTGTCGGCATTCACGCCGGCGATCGGGCTGGCCCGCGGCGCAGTGCGCGCAAACATGGACATCAGCGGGACTACTTCTCAGCCGAGGATCGAGGGGGAGTTCCGGATCGAGAATGGCAGCGCAACCGCAACCGCTTTTGGAACTCGACTCGAAAAAATCGACGCCGACATCGCCCTCACGAATGACACTGTTTTCGTGCGCCGGCTTTCAGCAGAGACGATCAGGGAAACTCAGGGTCGCGTATCGGTCGAGGGGTTCATAGGACTTCAGGAATACAAGAACCCCGTTTTTTCGCTCAGCCTGAATGCGACAGATTTTCACGCCATCGAGAAGCCGGGGCTGGCATCGCTGGATATTTCCACGACGGCGCCGGTAACGCTGACCGGTCCCTACGACGGCGCAGTTGTAAGAGGAGCCGTGCGCGTTGACCGCGGCTCCATCTTCATTCCCGAGCTGGTCCAGAAGAAGATCGTGGACCTTCGTGATCCCGAGTTCGCGGAGTTTGTGGACACACTGCTGGTGAAAGACCGCAAAGTCCTGCCGGCGGCGCCCAGCGCTTTCACCGAAAATCTTTCCCTCGAGAATCTGGCACTCAACCTTGGCCCAGATGTGTGGCTCCGTTCTTCCGAAGCCAACATCCAGCTGGGTGGATCGCTGAACGTGACATCTGCCGGCGGGACGCAGCGTGCCGATAGAACCCAGCTCGCGCTGGAAGGCACTCTCAACACTATCAAGGGAACCTACAGGCTGAATCTCGTGGACCCGTTCGTACAGCCCACGTTCGACGTTGAAAGCGGCACTCTTCGTTTCTTTGGAACCCCTGACCTCAATCCTTCCCTCGACATCAAGGCAATTCACACGGTTCGACAGGCGCGCCAGAGCATCACGGGACGCGACGTCAGAGTGCGTGTGAACATTGGTGGAACGCTTGCGGAGCCGCGGCTCGCCCTCGACAATCCCGACAACCTTCCGCTGTCCGAGTCGGACCTTCTCAGCTATCTCATCACTGGCGAGCAGGGTTTTGCCCTCGACAACAGCCGCAGCCAGTACGGGTCGCAGCTCGCATCGGCAGCGGTGCGATATGGCGGCACGCTTCTCACCAACGCGATTCCCCGCGGCCTGCTCGACATCGTCGAGCTTCAAACTCCGCGACTCGGGAGCGATGTGTACGCCCCCGGCTCCTCCGACTATTACCTCGCACTCCTGAACACCCGGGCCATCCTTGGAAAACAGATCGGGCAGCGCTGGTTTCTGGGATTGAGCACGGGCTTCTGCGTGGTCAACAGCACGAACTTCGTCGAGAATCTCGGGCTCAAGCTCGAGTACCGGTTCAACGCCATGTATACAGTAGAGGGCGGTATCGAGCCCGGAACAAGCGACAAGACCTGCACCCGCTCGTCGGTTGGCACCTTTCAGCAGACGCCTTCCCAGCGGGGTTTCGACTTTTTCCGAACGTGGCGTTTCTAACCTGCCGGTCGTCGAATAAATTGGGAATGATGACACGAGCGATCCAGGACTGATGCCCGACCTTCGGGAAAAGGACTCGATGGTTTGCCGAAGCTGCTCCAATGAGGAGCGGGCTTCGGAGGGCTATCCCTGCATCTCGTGCGGCACCTTCATCTGCATCATGTGCAGTTTCAAGGGAATTCTCAGGTGCGCGCAGTGCGCTGCCCAGCATCCGGCAGTTGAAATAGCTCCAAAGATTACGGGAAGGATTCCCATAATGGATTGGCCGGAGCACTGATCGAACAGCTAATCACGACGCGATCCGCGATTGCCCCTGTGCTCGCGGAGCCCAACGTTCTCAGTACCCAAATCTCACAGTTCCTGCACGGACACGACGCCGTCGTTCTCGAAAAGAAAAACGACTGGATGCGCGTACGCGGTGCAGATCTGTATGAGGGCTGGGTGCACGAGGCATACTTCAGCGAACCCAGGAGTGCCGCCGGTATCAGGTCTGGATGGCAGTCCGATCGGTTGATGTCCCTTGGATGCGCAGTAACCGAACTCGGTGGTCAGCTCAGGAAGCTTCCCCTCGGCGCCCTGCTAAGTGAAGGCGACGTGATCGCGGAGGGGAATGTCATTTCTGCTGACGAGAGACGCGCAATGTTTCCGACCCGCGGAGAAGCCATTACCGAGACTGCAATGCGCTACTTCGAGGGGACCTATTATCAGTGGGGCGGGATCACGCCGTGGGGATGCGACTGCTCCGGGCTCGCTCAGAGCACATACTCGCTGCACGGGGTGCAGATACTGCGGGATGCCGCGCTGCAGGCCACTCAGGGGACGGCCATCGAGGCGGGACTGGAGGGACTGAAGCCCGCGGATCTTCTCTTCTTCTCCGATCGGGAGGATGGATACATCACCCATGTCGCGCTCTCACTGGGCGACAGGAAGATCGTGCATCTGACTCTTTACCAGGGCGGGCATGCAATTGACGACCTGGATTCCGATCATCCCAGACTCAGGAAGCTGCGAAGCAGGTTTCGCTTCGCGCGGCGCATTCTCGGCTAGCTGAACATCGTCGGCGCCTGAGGCATCACCGTTGGAGGTGGGCCGGCGACGAACAGGCGGACATCGGCCGTGGGAATTCCGTCCAGGGAAACTTCCATCGTATAAGGACCCGGCCCGTTGAGCGGCAGGTCGATCACGGCGATGATCGGCAGGTCCATCTCGAAACTGGGGTCAGGCCCCGCTCCAACATTCAGGTCGCCCGACGATGACCATAGTTCGTTGTGCGCGGGATCGAGCCACCGGAAACCCAGCGTGTGTGCGCCTTCATCTTCCGAAGTCCCCTTCAGCCGTACCACGAAGCTCGATCGCGGGTGCACCGTGGGGAACCCGCCGACCTGGACCGCATCGAAAACGCCGAGAATGTTGAGTTTGCCTTCCTGCGAGAGGTTGGCTGCGTCGGCGAACACTGCGAAGGAGACGTACATGCGTCGCAAAGTAGCAGGCGAAGCATGTGTGCGGCTAGCTTTGTCGGATGAAAGAAATTCCAGCGCGCGGACGGTTTGGAGTCACCGACCTGATGCTGCTCACGATGGCTGCAATTTGGGCCATCAATTTCAGTGTTGTGAAATACGCAACGACCATGATCTCGCCAATGGCGTTCACGGGAATGCGGGTTGGAATCTGCGCGGTACTGCTGGCGGCCATAGTGATCTGGCAGCGGAAGCCCCTGCCAGTCACCCGCGACATTCTGGTCCTGCTCACGCTGGGAATCGTCGGTAACGGATTGTACCAGCTTCTGTTTGTCGAAGGCGTGTCGCGAACTCGCGCAGGCAACGCCGCGCTCATTGTTGCAGCTGCGCCTGGGTTCATCGCTGTGGCAAGCCGAATGCGCGGAATCGAACGGGCAAGCCGCAGAGTACTCTCCGGAATTGCGCTCTCCATAGTTGGAGTGGGATTCGTCGTGCTGGGCAGTTCCGCATCCAGCTCACGTGAAAACACCTTTCTCGGATCGCTGCTCGTTTTCAGCGGAGTGTTGTGCTGGACCGCATATACTGTCGGCCTTCAACCCTTCACCAAACGGATCGATCCAATCCAGCTTGCCGCCATTCCAATGGCAGGTGGCCTGATTCCGCTCGTCTTCACTACCATACCGGCGATTGCCAATACGGACTGGACTGCCGTTACTTTCGGCGGCTGGGCCTCGATGTTTTACGCCAGCGTGCTCTCGATGGTGGTCGGATACCTGTTCTGGTACCGAGGTCTGAAGGTTCTCGGCCCCACGCGCACCGCATCATACTCCAACCTCCAGCCTGTGATTGCCCTCGCCGTTGCCTGGATATTCCTCCATGAAGTTCCCACCGCCTGGCAGATCGTCGGAGTCGCCACGATCATGTCGGGTGTGCTTCTCACACGCTCATGAAACTGGTCCTGTTCGATATCGATGGAACGCTGCTTCGCAGTGGTGGTGCCGGCCGCCGCTCGATGGAACGCGCACTCAGCGGAATCTTCGGAACCACCGGTGATGACGAGTACCACTATGACGGGAAGACCGACAAGCAGATTGTCCGCGAGTTGATGCAGCGGGCCGGAAAGGACCCTGCGCACGTCGAAGACAGGATGACCGAGCTGCTGGACGAGTACCTGGCGGGGCTCAATGACGCGCTCAAGATGGAACAGCACCGGGTTATGCTCTACCCGGGAATTCCGGAGATTCTCGATGCGCTCGAAAGCCAGGACAACATCATTCTCGGGCTGCTGACGGGCAATATCGAGCAGGGCGCGAGAAAGAAGCTTCAGGCGGCAGGACTCGATCCGGATCGCTTCCGGGTGAACGCGTTTGGATCGGATCACGCGCATCGTCCGGAGCTCCCCGCAATCGCACAGCGGCGAGCGCGGGAAATGCTCGGCATCGATGTGGCAGGCGATCGCATCGTCGTCATTGGAGATACACCGGCGGATATCGACTGCGGCCGTTCGATCGGAGCCCGCGCCATTGGAGTGGCAACTGGACGATATTCGGTCGATGAGCTGGCGAGCCATTCGCCGTATGCGGTGTTCCAGGACCTGGGCGATACTCTGACAGTGCTGCAGACAATACTCGATGCGTGAAGTCGAACTGAAGAGCGTGGTCGACGATGTAATGATTCGTCGCCGCCTGGTAGAGCTTGCGGGAGGGCGCCTCCTTTACGAAGGATCCCTCGAGGATTTGCGGTACGACAAGCCGAACCACGAGCTTTCGGAGAAAGACGAAGTCCTGCGGCTGCGGGTTTACGCAGGCACGGACAGCAC
>JAKFCC010000036.1:0-4502 GCA_036676795.1 Gemmatimonadota bacterium | reverse complement strand
CCGAGCGGAATCCCGGGCAAGCTCTACCCGATCGCCCGCGGCTGGCGTGTGCGCTGGACATCGGATGGACGCGCTCTCGGACTTGGCAACAATCCCGCGCGTGCGCAGGATGACGAGTTCTCGCAGTCCTGGGCTTCACTGGATCCAACCTCCGGCACGATAAGCACGTCCATCCCGGGCGATACCAAACTGGAGCAGCCGAAGTGGACGGAAGGCCCGACGCTCGATGTGTCGATTCCAGTTGACATGACCAAGGCTCCGAAGCTGTTCGCGAAAGTCGGTGAGATGAACTACACGATCGAATCGGAACGCGGGGTCATAACGCTGCGGGCGAGCGATGCCGCGACTCCGGCTGTCGTGGTAGGACCGGGAGTCGCGCTTGCGGCTACTGCGGGAGGACGGTACATCCTCGCGTTGGCGCCGAGGGAGAAGAGCGGAGAGGGGGAGAGTCCGGTGGAGTTGGTTGTGTACTCGGTGTCGCGGTGATTTTAACTGCCACATAAGAACTACAAGCCTGGAGCAGCATGCCGGGTGCTGGCAGCTTGGAGCAGCCCCGAGCCGCAGGCTTCAGGCGAGCTGCCCCCAGCTTGTAGTTCTTAAGTTGCAGTTGCCGTTATTTTCCCGCCCGCTGCATCTCCACCAACAGACACCGATCCTGTACCACCTTGATCCCCGCCTTTGCGAGAGTCTCCGCGGCTTCGTCGTTTACGATCCCGAGCTGAAACCAGACTGACTTCGGTTTCTTCGCGATGATGTCGTCCAGGTGGGGCGGGATGTCGCGGGGGCGTCGGAAGACGTTCACCATGTCCACGTCGCCTGGTACTGCTGCGACGGTGCGATAGACTTTCTCGCCAAGCATCTCCGTCAGGTCCTTGTAGTAAACGGGAACGGGGACGACTTCGTATCCGGCTTGCTTTGCGTAGGCGGGAACGTAGTTCGCGGGCTGGTCGGGATCGGGCTTGATGCCGAGCACCGCGATGCGGCGTGTTTCGTCGAGCAGCTGATCAATGCCTGCGCGAGTCGTGATAAGATTCGCGCGCCAATCGGATGTTTGCTCAGTCATGAAAAGACTCGTTGCAGGATGCGTGCTTAACTGCAACTTAAAAACTACAAGCCGGCGGCAGCTAGCCGACGGCCTTGAGCTTGGGGCTGCCCCGAGCTGCAGGCTGCCAGCGAGCTGCTCCAGGCTTGTAGTTCTTAAGTGGCAGTTTACGCAGTGCGACTGAGTTAAATTTCCTCTATGAAAATGCTCGTTCTTGGCGCCGGACTGCAGGGTTCGGCTTGCGCGTTTGATCTGCTCCAGAATCCCGATGTTCGCGAAGTTCGACTTGCCGACATCAGCATCGATCACCTTCCCGGCTTCCTCGCTCCATACTCGGGCGAGCGACTGATTCCGACACCGCTGGACGTACGCAATGAGGAGGCGGTGTCAGCCCTCATGCGCGAAAGCGATGCGGTGATGAGTGCGATTCCATACTACTTCAACTTGCGGCTCGCAGAGCTGGCGGTGAATGCGGGAACGCACTTCTCGGATCTTGGCGGAAACACGGAAATTGTTTTCGGCCAGAAGAAGCTCCACGACAAGGCCGCCGCGAAAGGTGTGACCGTGATTCCCGACTGCGGCCTCGCGCCCGGGATGGTGAACATCCTGGCGCAGTACGGAATCTCGCAGCTGGATACGACCGACAAGGTTCGCATCTATGTCGGCGGTCTTCCGCAGCATCCCCAGCCGCCGCTCAACTATCAGGTTGTGTACTCGCTGGAAGGCGTGCTGGACTATTACACCACGCTCTCCTGGATCATCCGCGACGGAAAGCGCGAGCAGGTGAAGGCGCTCTCGGAAATCGAACCGGTTGAATTTCCGGCCCCGGTTGGAACGCTGGAAGCGTTTCACACCGCTGGCGGACTCTCCACGATTGGATTCAGGTACGAAGGCAAGATTCCGAGCATGGAGTACAAGACGCTTCGCTATCCCGGCCACGCGAAGATCATGGAAGCGATTCGCGACGTCGGACTCCTGGATCTCGAGTCGATTGACGTGAAGGGCAGCCGGATAGTGCCGCGCGATGTCACAATCGCAGCAATGAAACCGCACCTCACGAAGCCCGACAGCCCGGACCTTGTCGCGCTGAGAGTCACCGTCGAAGGCACGAAGGACGGCAAGCCGAAAAAACTCGGCTGGGAGCTGGTGGACAAGTTCGACGCAAAACATGGCATCAGTGCGATGATGCGTACGACGGGCTACTCGCTATCGATCACCGGCCAGATGCAGGCGCGAGGAGAGATTAGCCCGCCGGGAGTCTACACGCCGGATGAAGCAATGCCGGCGGAGAGGTACATCGCGGAGCTGGGGAAGAGAGGGATCAACATCCGGGGTATTTGAACGGCAACATACGGCTATTGGCTATTGGCCAATATGCTGTTGGCTATTAGCTGGCCAATGGCCAATAGCGTCAGCCAACAGCCAAAAGCCGTACGTTGCAGTTTAACGTCTCCAGCTACCGCGCAAAATTCGCCAGCGTCATCCCCATCCTGTCGATCATCGCTCTCGCAACCGACCGGTCCCTTCCGTTGTACAGGAAAGTGAACGCCATGACTTCGCCATTCAGCGCGGTGACGTAGCCGGCAAGACCCACAACGTCGTTGGTCGTTCCGGTTTTGGCATGCAGGTTACCCTGCGCCTGGCCGCCGCGCATTCTGCGGCGGAGGAGCTCGGATTCTCCGGCAACCGGCATCGATGCATGGAACCACGGGCCCCATGGCGCGCGATGGGCGTAGCCGAGCAGCTGCGTCATGGCGCGGGGAGTGATGTAGTCGAGAGTGGAGAGCCCGCTGCCGTCCGCGAAGCGGAGCTGGGTCGTGTCAGTGCCGATCTTCACAAAGAACTGCTGCATTGCCGCATGGGCGTTGCGTGCCGTGCCCTGAACTTCACGGTTTCGACCGCGGGCTGCGTTCCGGAATATCAGCTCTGCGTAATGGTTGATACTCTCCCGGTTCATTGCCGCAGCCATTCTGTCGAGAGTCGGTGAAACGAAAGATGCAATCTTGGTAGCGTTGGCCGGCGTGCGGCCGATGCGGGTAGTTCCAGCCACGGTAATTCCCTGGGCTGCGAGTGCGTTCCGGAACGCGCCCGTGGTAAACGCAGCCGGATCCTCGACAACGTACACGTAACGGCGCGGGCCGGCGTTCCGTCCCATCGTTCCGCTAACTGTGATGGTGCCATTGTCGATGCGCCGGCTGATGCGAATGTTCGCGCGCGAGCCGGGAACGAACCGAACATTGCTGATCAGGGGGATGGCGCTCGTAGATGGCTCGAGTGCAACGCCGCTGCCGGTAACCGTAACCCACACGAGATTTTCGTTGAGTGAGAGGCCGGATACTCGGGCCGCATACCCCGACTGGAGATAGCGCGACAGCCAGCCCTGGGGAATTCGCTCATCATCGAAGGCCGTGGGGTCACCAATCACATTTCCATTGATGCGCCTTATTCCCTGGGATGCTACGAGCTCGGCGAGCCTGTTGATCGCAGCAGCAGGCTTGCCACCGAGGTAGCGTCCGGAGAAGGAAGGATCGCCGTCGCCGCGAATGTAGATGTTGCCGTTGAGTGTTCCGTCCGGGCCAATGTCCCCGTCGCGCAGTGCGTCGGTGCTGAACTGATATGTGGGACCGAGCCGCTCGAAGGCGATTGCGGTGGTGAGCAGCTTCATGGTGGATGCGGGAAGCATCGCAGAGGCCGCATTGTACGAGAAGAGAGTGTCACCGCGCGTGAGGGATGTGACCATCACTCCGAAGCGTCCGTTCCGAATGCGTCCAACCGAATTTGCCAGGTCGCCTGCAAGTGCCGCTGCCGTGCGCGGCGCCGTGGGAGGCGGAGGCAGGACAGGCTTGGCGACCACGCGCCTTCTGGTCGTTCTTTTACGCGTGGGCTTCCTTGTGCGAGTGGATTTCTTGGCCGTGGGCTTTTTTCGTGTGACGGACGACGTGGTCTTCTTCCGGGTCGTCTGTGCTTCGGCGGGCATCACGAACAGGCCGGCGAGAAACAGGCATAGAAGCGTACGGAGTGATCTAGTGCGCATTGATTGAATTACGGCTTTGATGGCGAAATGGTTGGAACATGATTGTTAATGCGAAAATTGAACCAAAGTGCGGGTAAACTGCCACTTAAGAACTGCAAGCCGGGAGCAGCTGGCCGACGGCCTCGAGCTTGGGGCTGCCCCGAGCTGCGGGCTGCCAGCGAGCTGCTCCCAGCTTGTAGTTCTTACGTGGCAGTTGCATTAACATTTAACTGACGCCCTCACACGGAACCGGAGCCCACCAATGGAACACCGTGAGCACAATTTTGTTCGCGAAGGAGTCTACGCAGGAGCTGTCGGTGCAACCGCGATTGCCGTCTGGTTCCTCATCATCGACACGCTCGCTGGCAAGCCGTTCTACACCCCGAAGCTCCTGGGCAACGCCGTGATCAGTGTGTTGGGCAAGGCGATGCCCGACTCGGCCCTCAC
>JAKFCC010000035.1:0-2574 GCA_036676795.1 Gemmatimonadota bacterium | reverse complement strand
GGAAGCCGGAGCCGATCCAGATCTGACAAACAGTTCGGGCGTCAGCCCTCGCATGCTGGCCAATCGCATGAATGCAACGGACGTGCTCGCTCTGTTCGACTGAGTCGCACAACCCTCCGTTTGTGCGAGACACAGCTCGCTAGCCACGCCCCTGCCGACTAGATCCCGACAGGGGCGCTGTCCTTTTGCGATCCGGCCATGTCTAGACGGGACACACGGCACCTTCCAGACATTGGTTCACAACCGCCGCGAACGGTGATTCCGTTGGGATGCCAAATCTCTCCCAGGGGGCACCCATGAAGATCTCCAAACCTGCCGTGATCGTCGCCGCCGTGGCGATGGTCGTCGGCGGTGGCATCGCTGCCGACGCAGCGACCACTACCAGCCCGGTCAAGCTCTGCGCAAACAAGATCGTTCAGACGGTAAGCCTGCCGAAGAACGGCAACTGCCCATCCAATGCCACGGCGTTCTACGTCGCTTCCCAGGCTGATGTCGCCGCGCTGGCAGGGCGGGTGGATGCCCTTGAGGCGGTCGACAACTCAGCGGTGCTAGCCAGGATCGCAGCGTTGGAAAGTTCTTCCTCCAGCCAGGCCGGCAAGATCACGGCCCTTGAGACGCTGACGTCAGCACAGGCCGCGAAGATCGCGGACCTGGAGCAGGCCATAGCGGACCTCACGCCCTCGCTTAGCGTGACCTCGCGATCCATACTCGGAGGGCGTTACGCATACACGGCAACCGGCACCGGTCTCAAGCCAGGATCCATCGTCACACTGAGGTACAGAGACCTTTCCACGACGCCAGAAGACATCGGCACGGTAGACGGTCTGGGAAAGTTCACCTACCAGAGTGCCCTGCCGTGTGGCTATGGCCCAATCATCATCGACGGCACCGCGCGCAATGACAGTCCGGTAACCAGTGGCCCTTACACGGGAGCCGGTTGCTCCTGAACAAAAGATAACCCTCCGTTTGGGAGCGCAGCGCTTCGCTGGCCGGCAGCCCTGGCCTCCGGCCCGAATGACTGGCCTGGGGACTACAGGCTCAGTTGGAGTTTGTCGTGAGGCACCGATACACGGTCGCTCGGCTCACTCCGACTACCTCGGCGATAGCCGATGTGGTGAGTCGGCCTTCGGCTGCCATCTGTCGCACGACAGCGACCTGGTCGCTGGACAGCGAGGGTCGACGTCCTGGCCTCGAGCCACGCTCGCGGGCGGCCATCAGGCCCGCCCGGGTTCGATCGACAATCAGATCTCGCTCGAACTCAGCTAAGGCCCCGAAGATGTGGAAGACGAGCCTCCCCGTCGAGGTGGTCGTGTCGATGCTCTCGTGAAGCGATCTGAACCCGACATCCCGATCGCCTAGCCAGGCGACTGTCTCCATCAAATGCTTCAACGAGCGTCCGAGCCGATCCAGCCGCCACACCACCAATGTGTCGCCCGGGCGGACGAAGTCCAGAGCGGCCGCAAGCTGAGGTCGGTCAGTCTTGGTGCCGGATGCGGTTTCCTCGAAGACCCTGAGGCAACCGGCGTCTTGGAGAGCATCCAGTTGGAGCTCTGTGGTCTGGTCCCATGTACTCACGCGGGCGTGCCCGATGAGGTTGTTAGTACTTGTCATGGCAACCGACGATTCGCCGCGGCGAAGCGGCACACAAACGGAGGGTTGCGAGACGGCTAGTAAGCCTGCGCGGGGCAGAATCTGGGTTGTGAAACCTGAGCGTTGGTCCGACCTTGTGTCCGAGATGTACGCCCTGGTCCGGGAGCAAGCCTTCTTGTACGAAGTGACCAATGAGGTCCGGGACTTGTTGGGTGAAGGCCGCGAGGAGGTGCACGGACCGTGGCTGCCTACCGAGTGCCAGGCCGTCCTTCGTCCTTGGCATGCCGCTGGGTGGATGGACCTTGTCGCGGATGCCGACCCTCCCTCCGCCCTCGTCGATGCCGGATGGCGTGCTCGTGCCCATCGAGACGAGTCCTATTTAGTGCTCTCTGCTGGGGACACGGCAGCGCTCCTGACTGACTCCTCTCGCTGGGTCCAGGGAACGGCGGACGGGCACGTGATGCTCTGCCTCAGCGACGAAGGATCGCGGTACGACTACCCCGACTGGCTGGCAGTGGTCGAGCGCTCGCCCGGCGCACCCTGACCAGCTCTCGTTAAGCGTTGAGAGTGCCCACTACCGGACGGTTTCGCACGGCGGCATGAGCAACTTCGGTCAGGACTCAACCATGAAGTCCATCGTCGCGGCCATCACCCAGCACAGGAAGGGAGCGAGGAAGAGGACCGGTCCCCAAAGAAGTCCGTATGCAAGGTTCGAGTCCGCGCGCCGGCCTAAGTCGTTGCGCCGCCGCACACCTGCGCCAACAATCGCGCTCGCGACGCCCAGTCCTATTAGGCCAAGCATGTACCACCAGATGGCACTACCGCTGCCATCCCATGGGCCAGTGACTGCCGGAATCACAATGCTGATCGCCGCGAACCCTGCAGCCACGCCGAGGATCGCACCGGCTCTGCGAGCAAGTTGACTCATGGCTGGATGTTCGCACCTGGATAGGTCGGCGTCCTGAGTATCCGTACCCAAACGGA
>JAKFCC010000034.1:0-2872 GCA_036676795.1 Gemmatimonadota bacterium | reverse complement strand
GCCAGCAGGCGTCCCGAAACCAGGATCGTGCCCTCGGTGGTGATGTCGGCAGCGATTTCGAGCCTGGCTGAAGTTTCGTAGTCGAAGCTCGAGAGGCTGACGGTGCCGCCTTCAGCCTTGAGGAGCAGGCCGGAAAGTACGGGGACCGGCGGCCGCGGAGACAACGACCGGGCTGCCCAGGTCACGGCTTCTGCCAGGACGTCCCGCTCGACTCTGAACTTCACGGAAGGGTGCCGCCTTTCATTGCTGCTGTCATCGCTCGTTACCGGGGCCATGGACCCGGCAGGGAATCACAAAAGATGTCCAGGACGGACACACTGCAGACAGCTTAGCCGCAAGAAGTGTGATTCTCCCATCCCCGGGTTACATCCGTGTGGTTCGGCCCGGCCGCTCCGGTGCCGGTTTCCGGCCGGGGTCCGGGACGGTCCTGGGCTGGGTGCGGGGGGCAGATCGAAGTTGTTATTTGAGGGAATTTCATTTTCTAGGGATTAGTAGTGTTAATAACTGCTGTGGATACTGTGGATAACCCTGTTTGGCGGTGCGATTCCGCGGTTAAGCCCTGTTCATGGACTGTGGGCGGAGCAGGTTTTAAACAGGGTGTGGATGGGGATAACATTTTTGGCCGTCCCGGTGATCCACAGGCGCCTTAAGGGTTTTAAGCCCATTAACCGCAGTTGTCCCCTTAACTATCCACAGGCTTGTCCACAGGTGCCTGTTAATAAGGTAAGAGTGCGCGTCTGGTCAGGTCAGGAATCAGATCAGGAATTACGCTGCTGCTGCTTGATCCGGTTGGTCAGCTCGGTGACCTGGTTGTAGATCACCCGGCGCTCGGCCATCAGCTCACGGATCTTGCGGTCGGCGTGGATGACCGTGGTGTGGTCGCGGCCGCCGAGCTCCTGGCCGATCTTGGGCAGGGACATGTCCGTGAGCTCACGGCACAGATACATCGCGATCTGGCGGGCGGTCACCAGGGTCCTGGTCCGGGACTTGCTGCAGAGTTCCTCCATGCTGAGCTTGAAGTAGTCGGCGGTCTGGGTGAGGATCTGCGCGGAGGTGATCTCCTGGGCCCCGTCATCGGTGATGAGGTCCTTGAGCACCATCTCGGCCAGGGCGACGTCGACTGGCTGGCGGTTGAGGCTGGCGAAGGCAGTGACGCGGATCAGCGCGCCCTCGAGTTCGCGGATGTTGCTGGAGATCTTTGAGGCGATGTATTCCAGGGCATCGTCCGGGGCGGACAGACCCTCGCTGAGGGCCTTCTTGCGAAGGATCGCGATCCGGGTTTCGAGTTCCGGCGGCTGGATGTCCGTCAGCAGGCCCCATTCGAACCGGGACTTCATCCGGTCCTCGAAGCCGGCGAGCAGCTTGGGCGGCTGGTCGGAGGTGATGACCACCTGCTTGTTGTTGTTGTGCAACGCGTTGAAGGTGTGGAAGAACTCCTCCAACGTCCGGTCCTTGCCGGCCAGGAACTGGATGTCATCGATCAGCAGGACATCCACGTTGCGGTACGTCGTCTTGAAGCTGGTGCCTTCATCGTCACGGATGGAGTTGATGAAGTCGTTGGTGAATTCTTCGGAGTTCACGTACCGGACCCGGATCCCGCTGTAGAGCCGGCGGGCATAGTGGCCGATTGCGTGGAGCAGGTGGGTCTTGCCGAGTCCGGAGTCACCGTAGATGAAGAGGGGGTTGTAGGCCTTCGCCGGCGCTTCGGCCACGGCGACGGCCGCGGCGTGGGCGAAGCGGTTGGAGGAACCGATCACGAAGGTGTCAAAGACATACTTTGGATTGAGCCGGCCAAATTCGTGGGAGGTGCTGGGCAGCATCGGCTGCGGCTTCAGTTCCACCGAGGGATCGGCAGCCAGGGACAGCTCGACGGCGGGTTCCGGCTCCGTGTGGAGCGGCACCAGATCGGTGTCGACGTCGATCGCGCACCGGATTTCGTCGGAGAACACGCTCCGGAGGGCGTCGTCGAGGGCTTCCTTCACCTGCGTCTGCAGAACCTCGCGGGTGAGTTCATTTGGTACGGCCACCAGCAGGGTGGACCCGATCAGGCCCTGGGCCTGGGCGAGGATGACGAAGCCACGCTGCCGCGGTGACACACGGTGGTCGTTCTCCAGCAGGCTCACGACCCGCCGCCAGGAACTTCCGACAGTGTTGGCTTGGTTGGCTTCGTCTACTGTCATCAATCAGTTCCTCAAACTTGCTTGCCTTCATTACCTGCAGCCGCGCGGTCGATCCAGCGCACTGGACCCCCGGATAATCCACAGGGTTATGCACAGTCCGTGGATAATGGGTTACTGAGCCACTGTAGGGGATCAAAAGGCTAGAAGATAGCTGGGATCTGTCCTGTGGATAATCACACTGGTGTAGTTCGAAAACGGGGCCCGTGACGCAGTTCATCCACAGGCCGGGGCGGCACTTAGCCACAACTGTGGAAAGTCTGCGGCGCGACCCCCGGTTTGACTCGGGAGGGCGGCAAGCCCTAACGTTGTGAAGTCCCATGTGTACGCTTTTCGCCTCATTTGAATCTCACCCGACGCCCAGCGTCTTGCGAGTCGAGGGAAGCGGCACATACAAAACTTAGCGTCGACCAGTTCTTCCCCTTGATCGGGTGGGCGCACCTTTGATCCCACTGGA
This sequence comes from Gemmatimonadota bacterium, assembly GCA_036676795.1. Lineage (GTDB taxonomy): Bacteria > Gemmatimonadota > Gemmatimonadetes > Gemmatimonadales > Gemmatimonadaceae > UBA4720. The sequence goes on along the minus strand of JAKFCC010000034.1, from coordinate 238 downwards.
GTAACTAACGTGAGCAAGCGGACTTTTCAGCCGAATAACCGCCGTCGAGCCAAGAAGCACGGCTTCCGCCTTCGTATGCGTACCCGTGCCGGCCGTGCCATCCTGGCAGCCCGTCGTGGCAAGGGTCGCACCGAGCTGTCGGCCTAAATAACTGACTCGTCGGTCCACATCCCTGTGCGAGTGTAAAGGTGCTGGCCACCCGCAACCGTCTGAGGACATCAACCGATTTTTCAACAAC
>JAKFCC010000033.1:0-25462 GCA_036676795.1 Gemmatimonadota bacterium | reverse complement strand
GCACCAGCAGGGAAGCACCTCTCTCCTGCAGCGGCGGCTGAAGGTTGGTTATGGACGTGCGGCGCGCATCATCGACCAGCTGCATGCCGCAGGCATTCTCGGGCCTCCGGACGGGTCGAAACCCCGAGAGGTTCTGAAAGGCCTCGGCGACCTGGAATCAATCGCCCCTCAATAAGGCTCATCGGGCCTCTGTTTCCACTGCGCGGTCGTTGGACTGCAGCAATCTGATTCCAGGCGAGCGATCTGGTTTCGTGAGGTCGCGAGGTCCTGCCTATACTCTGTCGTCCGTGACGAGAGAAAGACAGGAACTTGGAGCAAGGGGCGAGCGGGTTGCAGAACGGTGGCTTGCCACCAAAGGGTGGACGATCCTGGATCGCAGGTTTCGTTCAGGTCATCGCGACATTGATCTTGTTGCAGCGCGGAGGGACAACTCCTCCAGGATCATTGCATTTGTGGAGGTCAAGGCGCGAAAATCGTCGCTCTTTGGGGGTCCTCTGGGAGCGGTGGACTGGCGCAAGCAAAGAGAGCTGTGTCGCTCCGCACGCGCCTGGACGGCGCGGTTCGGGAGGCAGGGGGATTTCTACAGGTTCGACGTGATCGGGGTACTGTTTGCGCAGGATGGCGTACGGGTGCAGCACGTGGAAAATGCCTTCTCGGTTTCGTGATCCCCGATATCAACCCGCACAGCTGAATGATCGGCTGACCACCTGGCCGTTTGGAGCCGGAGCAATTCGTATGACCCGGCGGAATCCCCTGGACCTGGCGCGAGCGCAAACGAACTCATCTGCGGCGTTTGCCGGGATGGGCCAGTCGGGAAGCGGGACATACTCGCGTCCAAGTACGTAGCTCTGGAATTTGCATCGAGGAGGTATTCCGTCGAGCATCGGGACAGCGGCAACCGACGGAGCTAGCAATGGCGAGTAGATGCATTCGGCTTTTGGCAGAATATTCCAGAAGCTGGCAACGTCAGGCTGCACAAAAAGAATGCTGCGCTGTCTCACGCTCCTCGGCATCTCTGCGATCGCATTCAGGGTCTTGACCACAGCGTACCGCGGCGAGCTCCGGAGCACACTGTCGGCAAGGTCACGATCCTTTAACGGAGCGAGCTGCACGCGGTTGAAGTCCGAGACTGCATCGATGGGGTGCCCGCGCAGAGTCGTCTTGACGATCTGCTTGACGCCCGAGAGGACTCCGCCTTCGGGAAGAGCGTTTGCAAGCCGCTGGATCTCGCGACGAGTGCTCAGGTTGTCCTGTACCAGTCTGAGGCCCCACGTCACTGAAGTGAAAACTATCGTCGCAGCGAGAGGAACGAGTGCGGCAGTGAGCACGACTCTCGTTAGCTGGCTGAAGCGGCGGCTCTCGCTGCGCAGATTCTGGAACCAGCCGGTGGCAACTCCAATCAGCGGAGCAGAACCCAGGAGGAGCGCGAGTGAAACCCAGCGCTGAAAGTCGGTGAAATAATATGCGTTCGCATTGGGGATATCGAACAGGAGCGCAGGCAGCTGTCCAATGATTGCGACTGCAGCTACGATCTCGACATCCACGAGCCGGCGCATCCCGATTGCAGTGCGAATCTCAGGGAAGGTGCGGAGTCCTTCACTCCGAAGGCGCAGCAGCACATACGCCCAGGTCCAGAAGAGGTGCACGAAGGGGAAGAACACCCACCAGGAAACGGGAAGCAGGCGCAGAAACGCGAGTGGGCGAATTCCATCCACCCGCCCTGCGCCGACCACGTGCTGGTACACGAGCCCTGCGGCAATACAGGTCAGGACAACTGAAACGATGGCGAGTGGCCTCTTCCAGAGCGAAAGCCGGACGAACAGGAGCAGCGCGACCAGCAGGAGCAAGACCATTTGTGAAACTTTCACGACACCAATCGCGCTCAGGATCACAGGCACGAAGACCACATAGAAGAAACCGGCGCTGGCCGTGGATGGCGCATTGGCCGCATCCTGTGACGCACGCCAGAAAGCCGCTGCTGCCCCGATGGTCAGCAGGCACAGAGGGATGACGAGTGTGTATGACTCCGAAAGGATCGGCCCCGACGCCCAGACTGCAACGGAATGAAGTGCTTCTGCCGGAAGTGCCCCAACTGTCGCCGCGCCGAGTATGGCCCATACGAGCGGACTGTTATAGAGAGAAAAAACTTTCGGGCTGTCCTGTGGATGTGCGTCGTACGCACAGGCAAAGATTCCGCGCACAAAAAAGGGGACGATGACAACGGGCATTCCGATCTGGTAAAAGTGCAGCGCGGGAATCATCGCCAGATCGGATAGCTGCGCGAACAGCCAGCTGCTCCCATAGTGATACGGAAGCGGAGCCGCGCCGTCGAGCCCGACGCTCGGATAGCCGTGCAGCTCCAGCATGTTCGTGAGGCTTCCGAGAAACCAGGTATCTACGTGCGATGTCCCGCCGTGAAGAATGAGATTCTCCATGATTAGCGGGCTCAGGAATCCATTCGCCCACACTATTCCGGCAACCCAAATGGAGAAGAGCAGGGCAGCGCCAAGAAACCACCGCGTCGCGCGTCCGGATCCATTTCGGAACTGCCTGTACAGGATCCAGAGCGCTCCACCCACTCCGGCCAGTGCAAAGGCCGGCAGAAGGGTAAATCCGGCTCGCGGCACGACCCAGCCGGCACCGGCAGTGACAGCCAGCACCGCGAGGGACAGGAAACTCTCTGAAGCAATCCACGAGTAGCGGGTTTCAGTTTTACGCGCGAGGATGTGCAGCAGGAGTGGTGCGGTCGTCAGCCACAAACTGAGACCGACGAGACTTGCCACAGGTCCGACGGGATTGTCGAATCCAATGCGTGCCGTCAGGTAGATTCCCGCCGCAGTGACGGACAGCAGAATTGCAATTACCGCTGACCATGCGCGCGCGTCGCTGACCGAGCCGCGGTCCCAGCCAGCGCGGATCATCTGACTTTTCGAGGCATCATAGGCTGCTAAGCTAGTGTCGGCAGGAGAATTTCCAAAGAGTGGCATGTAGCTGTTTCGGAGACTGGCCGGGCAACGCTAAATTGGCCCGCATACCAGATCACCTTGAACTGACAATGAACGCAGAGGACCCGGCACAACCCAAGGACACCGGAGAGCTCCGCTTTTTGGCGGTGTTCTTTTCCCTGTTTGCTGTGGGGATGGCCGGACTCTTCGCTGCACTCCGCACCGGTTTCGGGTCCGACGGGATAGCAATTTTCCGCGCCCTGGGTCTCGCACTTCTTCTGGTAAACGCGCCGGTCATGTGGGCTGACACTCTCAGGCGGAACGGACGTGCGGGATGGTACAGGTCTCCCGCTGCTGGAGGTCTGCTTTTGACGTTGCTCACCTGCCTTGGCGGCCTGCCGGTGACTGCGCATTTCGCGGGAATTCTCTTCGCGCTGCTGGGAATGGCTGCCGCGGCGTGGACAGCGATGAGGGCGTTTCGTGCTGGCGATGTCCGGATCGATGCGCGTTTCACTGCTACTCTGGTGCTCGCGATTTTGTGGTGCGGCGGAGTTACGTGGGGTACGGGTTACGAGAATCCGCTCTACCTGGAGAATGTCGCCCTGCATGGCCAGCGTCGTTCCATCGACCTGTTCTTTCATTCAGGTCTCGCGAACATGCTCACAACCTACGGAGTGCCGAGCAACGGCATCGACGGGCTTGTTGGAATCAGCTACCACTTCGGTTCGCACTGGGTGTTCGGCCGCTGGGCAGCGTTGATGGGCGTTCAGGTGATCGACTTCTACCAGATGGGTTATCAGGTCGTGGTTCCGGCGGTGTGGTTCATGGGACTTGCGATGGTGGCGCTGGAAGTTCGTCGTCGACGCGGGCATGTAGGAGCAGGTTCGTACCGTGGAATTGCGCTGATCCTCGTCTGTGCGGCCGTTGTCGGATCGCTACCCTGGCCGCCCCTGGCCGCGGGCGGCTTTGGTGTGTCGCCCTTTCTTTCGGAGTCTCATGCGCTTGCGATTCTGCTGGGGTTCTATGTAGGGGCCATCGTGCTCGCCCGAGTGCCCGCGCACGAAGGCGCACTGGCGGAATATTTCCTTGCATGTGTTTTGGTGCCGCTGACTATCACCGCACTGGGGTTCATGAAGGTGTCCACCTTTGCGTTCACCCTGCCGGCGCTCCTTTACGGAGTGCTGCGAACCGGACTATACCGGCGAGCGGCGTGGATCGCAGGCACTTTGCTCACTCTCGCAGCAGTCTACCTCAGTCTTCCACGTTTGCTGCAGCCCATTTTTCTGGGCGCCGGAGCCGTGCCGAAGTTTGCGCTCTTCTCGTACCTGGATTATCTGCTGCCGGTGAGGTGGTGGCCTTTCTTCATCACGATTCACTTCTTCTGGAGCTGGATTTTCATCCTGGTGCGCCTTCGTCAGGAAGGAGTGACGAATTTCCAGTCGCTGCGGCTGGCCCTGAAGCGCAAGTCGCTGATTGACGCCGAGATAATCGTCCTCACAACGCTCGCATGCATGGCGCCGGGGATGATTCTCCCCATTTCTATGGACGCCTTCTTCTTCTCCGACCAGGCGAGGTGGGCGGCACTTCCGCTTCTTCTCGGCGATGGAATTCTGCTCGCAAGGCTGTCGGCGAAGCTGCGTGACTTCAGGGGCGACGGCTATTTCCGGCTCGCGCCATCCAGGATTGCGGCGCTGTTTCTCGCGGGTCCCCTCATCATCAGCTTCGTGATCACTCTGCTCGCCTGGCCGATAAGCATGCTGCGAATGAATCTCTCGACACGCAAGGAGATTGCGGCTTTGACGGGCGAACCGCTGATGAGCGTCAAGGAACGCGTAAGGTCCGGACGGATTCTCGAGCTTTTCGATTCGAGGATGCTGGCTGCGGGCCTCGCAAATGCGCCGGGCACCAGTGTCATCCAGACGCTTCGCACGGCTTCGGAAATTTCGCGGGAAAGCAAGAAGCACACGGCGGTGTACATCCCGAAATCGATCGGTGAATTCTGGGACATCTACCAGAGCGCAGAAAACTGTAACTGGGCAGGCTTTGTCGCACCGGCTCTTTCCGAGGTTGCCATGATCAACGGAATTCCGCCCCGCGAATGTTCCGTCGGGCGCAATTTCGGGTACGGGATGTCATCCTACATGAAAGGACTGGAGTGGCCTCCGTCGGTCGTGAAGACCGATTCCGAGCTTTGCGCCGACGGAGAGCGCTGGGGATTCAATGACATCCTAATAATGGAACCGGTTTCAGCTCATACCCAGCGACGCCAGTTCAAGCTGCGAAAACTCAGCTGCGGGATGACCTCTTAAATGGAACGATCATCGCCGGGTGGAAGGTCCCTTCCCGAGCTGCGGCTCGTCACGATTTTTCTTTCGCTGATCGTTGTTGGTATGGCAGTGGTGTATTCGCTGCTCCGAACGGGGTTCGGCAACGACTGGGAAGGAATAGGGCGGGTAACCGGATTCGCGCTGCTGCTCGTCAACTTTCCACTTCACTGGGGAATGCGCGGCCGCGCACTCCAGGAGGAGTACAACTGGTACTGGTCCCCGGCAGCTGGCGGTGTCCTGATGATTGTCCTCACCTCGATTGCCGGCTGGATGCCGGGCGGATCAGTGGTGGGGATCGGATTTTCGGTCCTGGGATTCGTCGCGGCGGTCGCGACTTTCAGTGTGCGGGGCGAAGCGTCCACTGACTGGAAGAACCTCCGTTTTCTTGCTGCGCTTGCATGCGGACTGGCGTGGTGTACCGGGGTGACATGGGGCGCGGGGTTCGAAAACCCGCTCTACCTGGAGAATGTTGCACTGCACGGACGCCAGGGCTCCATGGACCAGTTTTTCCATTCGGCGCTCGCAAACATGATCCAGCTGTTCAATGTGCCAAGTACCGGAGTGGATGGTGTGATCCGCATCCCGTATCACTTTGGCAGCCATTGGCTATTCGCGCGCTGGGCGAGCCTGGTCGGTTTACCCTCCTTTGATTTTTACCAGGTTGGATATCCGATAATCGTGGTGGCGCTGTGGTTCTCAGCTCTCGCGACAATGGTTCTGGAGGTTCGCCGTTTCCGCGCGTACCCGGCTGAGAACGCCGCTTTCAGGGGAGTGGTGGTGGCCATTGTCGCAGCGTCGGTGATCGGCTCACTGCCTGCACCCGTCACCGCAGCGCTTGGATTCGGCATTGGGCCGTTTTTCTCTGAATCCTATGCGGCGACCATGGTAATTGGATTCTTTCTCGGCGGGGTTGTCTTTGCTCATTTCCGCGCGGCTCGGCAGGGAGGGGCGGGACGATTCCGCAGCGCAGATATTCTGATTGCGGCACTGGTCATTCCGCTCGGCATAGTAGTTCTCGGGATATTCAAGGTCTCGACGTTTCTGTTCACGATCCCTGCTCTGGGGTACGCGGTGCTTCGCCTGCGGTTGTACAGGAAGTGGCACTGGGTTCTCTCGGTAATTCTCAGCATCGCGCTGGCCGCGGTAATAATGCCGACCCTTCAGGCCTCGACGCGTTTCGCGTTCGCGCCATTCGGGTACCTGCGCTTTCAAATGCCGGTCAGGTGGTGGCCCTACTGGCTGTCCCTGCACTTCTTCTGGAGCTGGGTATACGTGATGGTTCGTCTCCACCAGGAGAAAGTCACGAGCCTCCGGATGCTCAGGGATGCGCTCAGCCGGCGCTCCATGCTCGACGTCGAGATCATCACGCTGACCGCGATCGGTTGCACAATCCCGGGCCTTGTCCTGCCTTTGCCGATCGAGGCCATCTACTTCACCGATCAGATTCGATGGGTCTCGGTGGCGCTGATTCTGGGCGATCTCTGGCTGCTTGGAAAACTTTCCGGCTTTTTCGCTCGAGCGCGATCGGAGGGCTACTTCGGTTTTTCAACGCGGCAGATTCTCGCACTCTTTGTTGGCCTGCCGCTTGTCATCAGTTTCGTCATAACGCTTTTCTCGTGGCCGGCCAAAATGGTTCGCATGAACCTCTCGACCCGGAAGGAGATCAGCATTGCGAGTGGCGCGCCCCTGATAAGTCTGCGTGAGCGCGTGAAGTCTGGCCGTATCGTGGAGCTCGCTGATGCAGAGATGCTGAGCAGGGGTCTGGCCAACGCTCCATCGCAGGGCCTCATCGTCGCTCTTCGAAGCCTGTCGCAGATGCCGATAGAGGACAGGCGGCACACAGCGATCTATGTTCCGCAGACCGTCAAGTCCTTCTGGGGACTGTATCGGAGCGATTACAACTGCGGATGGGTGGCGTTCGTAGCGCCCGGGCTGACGGGAATGCAGATGATCGACGGATTTCCGCCACAAGGGTGCGGGTCGGACCCGACCTTCGGGTTCGGACTCGAAGCGTATTCCGAGGCGGCCCTGCAACCCAGGGTGGCGCTTCGCACTAACGAAGACCTGTGTGAGCGGGCGACGCGCGCACGCGTTTCGACGGTGCTGGTCCTGGAACCGGCTGCGGGGCCGGCAAATGAGACCGATTGGCCTCGTGAATTCCGATTCCGTCGCTTGAGCTGTGGCGATAGATTGTAGCCCTGTGGCCGCCGCTCTAAACACATGAGGCAATCCTGAGTTTTCCCGAAAATACAGCTCAAAATCCAGTCGCGATGGCGCGCGAAATCCGGCGACTGATATTACGAGAGTCAAAGAGGGCGAACGTCGGCCATATCGGCTCGGCGCTTTCCATCGCCGAGATCGTGGCTGCGCTGTATTCCGGCGTGCTGCGCTCGGACGCTTCGCATGGTGCTGAGCGCGACAGATTCATTTTGTCCAAGGGACATGCAGCTCTGGCTCAGTACGCTGCACTTCGTGTCGTTGGGGACCTGACAGACGAAGAGCTCGCAACTTATTGCGGCGACGAAAGCCGGCTGGGCGTGCATCCCGAGCATTGCCTGCCTGGTGTTGATTTCTGCACCGGGTCGCTTGGTCAGGGACTTTCGGTCGGTGCCGGTGCGGCGCTCGCAGCCAGGCTTCAGGGTTCCGACCGTCGTGTTTATGTGCTCTTGAGTGATGCCGAGTGCAACGAAGGATCTGTGTGGGAGGCCATAATGTTTGCGGCGCACCACGACCTGTCGAACCTGGTTGCAATCGTTGACCTGAACGGTCAGCAGGCTTTTGGTTATACCCGCGACGTTCTGGAGCCTACTCCAATGATCGAGCGCTGGAAGGCATTCGGCTGGAACGTGCACGATGTGGACGGTCACGATGCCCATGAAATGCAGCGGATCATGGCGAATCTTCCCGGCACCGGACGCCCGAACGTTCTCATTGCCCGTACAACTTTCGGGAAGGGCGTGTCATACATGCACAGCCAGATCAAGTGGCACTACTGGCCAATGTCCGAAGCTGAGTACGCGCTTGCCCTTTCCGAAATCGAAGCCTGAATGCGCAATAGCTTCATAAAAACGCTCGCCGAAATCGCGAGCGAAGACGAGCGAGTCGTCCTGCTCACCGCGGATCTTGGCTACACGGTGCTCGAGGAGTTTGCGGACCGCAATCCGAAGCAGTTCTTCAATGTCGGCGTCGCCGAGCAGAACATGCTCGGTGTTGCGACAGGAATGGCTGAAGCTGGATTCATTCCTTTCGCTTACTCGATTGCGACATTTGCAACGCTCCGCCCTTACGAGTTCATTCGCAACGGCCCGATCCTGCACAATCTGCAGGTTCGAATCGTCGGTGTCGGCGGGGGCTTCGAGTATGGAGCTGCAGGTCCGACGCACCACGCGATCGAAGACATAGCTGTGCTGCGGGTACATCCTGATCTTGCCATTGTCGCACCCGCCGATGTGGACCAGGCGCAGAACGCGCTGCGGTCAACCTGGGACATGGCGGGTCCGGTTTATTATCGACTGGGCAAGAATGAAAAGGCGAGAGTCGCCGGCCTGAACGGCCGCTTCGCGGTTGGCTCGGCGGAAACGGCCCGCTCCGGCAAGGACATGCTCGTGATCGCAACCGGCGCGATTGCCACCGAGGCGTCGGCCGCTGTGGAGGCTCTCGCGTCAGAGGGTGTGGATTGTGAGCTGGTCGTCGTCGCATCTGTAAACCCCGCACCTGCAGCCGACCTGATCGCCGCTCTGGAACGCTTTTCGAACGCCATCACGGTTGAAGCGCACTACGTGACCGGCGGACTTGGTTCGCTCGTGTCAGAGATAGTTGCCGAGAATGGGATTGCATGCCGCATCGATCGATGCGGGGTGCGAACAGGATGGGGCGGGGTCGGAGGGAGTGAGTCGTACCTCAATCGCATGCACGGAATCTCGAGCGGAGCGATTGCCGATCGAGTCAGAGCCGTGCTGGCTTCGGTTTGATGGCGACGAGCGGCGCGCGGAAAAAGATTTCTGCGGTCATCGCATGCTATCGCGATGCGGAAGCCGTGCCGTACATGCACAAGCGGCTCACCGAGGTATTCCACAAGATCGATGTCGACTACGAAATAATTTTTGTAAACGACGCCAGTCCTGACAATGCAAAGGAAGTTCTTGCCGCGCTCGCGTCGCTCGACAAGCATGTCGTCGTAATCAACCACTCGCGCAATTTTGGCTCGCAGAACGCATTCACGAGCGGAATGGCGATCGCCACGGGCGATGCGGTCGTGCTGCTGGACGGCGACCTGCAGGACCCTCCCGAACTGATCGAGGCGTTCTACACGAAGTGGCTGGAAGGCTACGATGTCGTGTACGGCGAGCGGATCAAGCGTGAAGCATCGAATCCAATGCAGGTCGCGTACAAGGCGTTCTACCGGCTGTTCAGGGCGGCTTCGTACGTCTCGATCCCGCTGGATGCGGGAGACTTCTCGCTTATCGATCGCCGCGTCGTCGATATCCTGAACAGTTTTCCCGAGAACAACCGGTTTATTCGCGGACTGCGGGCGTGGGTGGGATTCCGGCAGATCGGAGTCCCATACGTGCGTCCCGAACGTATGTTCGGGGTGACAACGAACTCGTTCCTCAAGAATCTCGGGTGGGCCAGAAAGGCGATCTTCTCGTTTTCGTACGTCCCGCTCGACCTCATAACATGGCTCGCCTTTCTTACGGTGACGCTCTCGGTTCTGGGAATCATTACCCAGTTCCTGCTCAGGATATTCTTCCCGGATATCGCTCCGAAGGGATTCACCACCCTCATCATCCTTATCCTCTTTCTGGGCGGCGTTCAGCTGCTGTGTCTGAGCATTATCGGTTCTTACCAGGCTCATTTGTATGATGAGGTGAAGCGTCGCCCGCCCTTCATCGTGGAAAGCATCATCAACGCACCGGCAAAGGAAGGTTCATCCGCTGAGCAGAATCGAGAGGGATGACCGGGTCTCCTGATCGCGCTGTCGTAACTGGGGGAACCGGGTTTGTCGGCGCCAATCTCGCGCGGCGGCTCCTGACGGAAGGGTTTGAGACTCACCTGCTGGTGCGCCCCGGATTTTCCTCCTGGAGAATCGAGGACATCATGGGTGATGTCCGCATTCATGAAGTGCAGCTCCACGACCGCGCCCGTCTTGCTGACACGATAAAGAGCATTCGGCCGAAGTACGCCTTCCATCTGGCTGTTTTCGGCGCCTACCCGGATCAGCGCGACTGGGAGCAGATGGTGACCACCAACGTCACTTCGACTGCGGCGATGCTGGAAAGCTGTGCAGCCAACGGGTGCGAGGCCTTCGTCAATACGGGGTCGTCTTCAGAATACGGATTCAAGTCTGAGGCACCGGCCGAGAATGCGTTTTTGGAGCCGAACAGTGCTTATGCCGTGACGAAGGCGGCCGGGACTCATTTCGCGCAGCTCTTTGCCAACTCAACGCCGATGCGTGTCGCCACGCTCAGGCTGTACTCGGCATATGGTGCGTTCGAGGAACCGTCCCGCCTCATTCCGAAACTCGTGACTCGCGGACTCGAGGGAGCCTTTCCGCCGCTGGCAAATCCCGACATCGCCCGTGACTTCGTTTACATCGCCGACGTGTGCGATGCCTATCTCGCTGCGGCGCGAACGGTGGTGGATGAGAAGGGAGCCGTTTACAACGTGGGATCAGGGACGCAGACTACGCTTCGCGACATCGTTGCCACTGTGCGGGAAATTCTCCGGATTCCCGCAGAACCGGAGTGGGGGAGCATGCAGGCGCGCGCCTGGGACACCAACATCTGGGTTTCCGACAGCAGGAAAATTGCGCGGCAGCTGAACTGGAGAGCGTCCACCTCGCTCGAGCGCGGACTCACGGAATTCGCCGACTGGTTCCGGTCAAACCCGGGAATGCTCGAGCGTTACCGGGGCTGACGCAGTTACTGCCGGCAGACCAGGACGATGTTTCCCGCGCCCAGCCAGTTGATCACCGGGATCTTCTCGAGCACTGGCTGCAGGGCAAGAAAAATCTTCGCGAACCAGGTGGGGCAGAAGAAGGGAACGAAGCCGGTGAAGCCCTGAGACTCGATGCGCCATCCCGCCTGCCGGCACCAGCGCCGCAGGAGTGGGCTCGAGAAGGACTGTTCCTCATGCTCGATGTGATAGGCCGACGTCTTCTCGATCACCTTGAGGACCGGATTATTCCCGTTTGGCTCCAGGATGATGAGCGTCCTGCAGAACCGCTTCGCGTTCGCAATTGCAAGCGCGGGATCCGAGACATGGTGGAGCACTCCCCGGAAGACGCCAAGATCGTACATCTGCGAAGGCAGAGTCGAGACATCGAGGATATTTCCGACGCTGAATGTCAGCTCGGGGAAGCGCTTGCGCGCGATGACGATTGCGGCATCGGCCGGATCAAAGCCGGTTACTTCGGCGTCCGGGCGGGCTAGCTTCAGCTCCTTTGTGTACACGCCATCCCCGCAGCCAATGTCGATGATGGTGCGGACGCCGGGGGGGATGCGGTCAACGATTGCGGAGGTTTGCCGCGCATTGGCGACAATCGACGAAAATGGGGCATTCGTCGTGTATCTGTATCCTTCATTGTCGAGAACGTCCTCGTTAAACGTTCCGACGTTCTTTTTTAGGCCGGGCATTCGAGTATGTGGGAAGTGATCAGGCTGCTTTCTGGCAAAGGGAAAGTAAGCTAGGGAAGCCGGTTCGAGGTACCTGATTTAGCTTCCGGGAGCGGGAAAACGATGCCCTTTTCCGGCCAGATTCAAGCATCCTTTTCGGTCAGTTTCTCCAAAAAACCCCTTGCATTTCAGGGGGGACCTTCGGAGATTGTTCGGGTACCCTGTTTAGGGCTTTTTTTCGCCCCAAAACAGCCGAACAACGGTAGATGGGCCTACGGGAGGCCCTGAAAACGCTTCAACACAAGGACGGATGAAATGGCTGTGAACGGAATGGGCGAAGAGAAAAAGAAGGCCCTGAATCTGGCGATCGCCCAGATCGAAAAGAATTGCGGCAAGGGCTCCATAATGAAGATGGGCGCCGACCAGCGCGTACGCGTCGATGCGATTTCGACAGGCGCCATCAATCTTGACGCTGCCATCGGTGTTGGCGGAATTCCGCGCGGACGGGTCACCGAGATATACGGTCCCGAGTCCAGCGGAAAGACGACGCTCTGTCTTCACGTCGTCGCCAACGCCCAGAAGGCGGGCGGTGTAGCCGCCTACATCGACGCAGAGCACGCGCTCGACACTGACTATGCCGCCAAGCTCGGCGTAGATGTCGAAGCCCTCCTGGTCTCGCAGCCCGATACTGGTGAGCAGGCAATGGAGATTTGCGAGATCCTGGTTCGGTCCGGAGCTGTCGACATTGTAGTAATCGACTCGGTTGCCGCACTTGTCCCCAAGGCGGAAATCGAGGGGGACATGGGCGATTCCCATATGGGCCTGCAGGCGCGTCTCATGAGTCAGGCGCTCCGCAAGCTGACGGGGGCGATCGCGCGCTCGAAGACATCGGTCATCTTCATCAACCAGCTCCGCGAAAAGATCGGCGTGATGTTCGGCAACCCGGAGACGACTACCGGTGGAAAGGCCCTCAAGTTCTACGCGTCGGTTCGACTCGACATTCGCCGTGTGGGTCCGGTCAAGGAGAAGGAAGACGTGATCGGCTCGCATGTTCGGGTGAAGGTCGTGAAGAACAAGGTTGCGCCGCCGTTCAAGCAGGCCGAGTTCGATATCATGTATGCGGAGGGGATCAGCCATGCCTCACTGGTGCTGGATATCGCAGCGGAGTCCAACATCATCGACAAGTCAGGTGCCTGGTACAGCTACAACGGCCAGCGGATCGGTCAGGGTCGTGAAAACGCGAAGATGTTCCTGAAGGACAACCCGGCCCTCCTTGGCGAAATCGAGGAGAAGGTCAAGGTAGTGCTCGGCATCCGTCCTCTCGACGCGGAGCCTGAAGCCATAGCAGTCGAGGAGTAATCACTTCTCGTGTAGACGGAGGGTGCAGGGGCGGTCCCGGAAAGCCGTCGCTTCACCCTCCGTTTTTTTATGACTGAAAACGCATACTCGTTCGCCCTGAGGATGCTGGGCCAGAGATCGTACACCGAGTATCGGCTCCGGCGAAAACTTCAGCAGAAAGAATTCCCTGATCTGGAAGTGGCCGCCGTGATGGAGCGGCTCCAGGCAGCGGGACTTATCAACGACGTGCGCTATGCAGAATCATTCGCCCGGGGCAAGCTGGGCGCGAATGCCGCAGTCTCGCCAAGACACGTTACCAACAGCCTGGTGCGGCGCGGGATCAACCGGAAAATCGCGGAGCAGGCCGTTGCTGACGTCATGGAAGCAGAGTGCTTCGATGCCGGGGAAACGATAAGCCGTGCCGTGGCCAAGAAGCTGCGTTCTGTGCAGCACCTCGAACCAACTGCAGCTCGCCGCCGACTTTATGGTTTTCTTGTGCGCCGGGGGTTCGACCTGAGGGAGATCCGGTCCACCCTGAACAGCCTGAAACTTACAGACTAACCTGCGGCTACTGAGTGATTGCGGCGGTAACCCGGGTCATGATCGATACCACTTCCGTTGCGAGCCAGTCCCGTACCGACTCGGCGTAGTGGATTGAATCACCGACGTGCAGCGAGCTGCTCTTCCAGGTTAATCCGTCGTCGTTCGACGTATGAGCCGTGAGATCGATAAGGCTTATGCCTTTCTGTACGACGAGCTGGCGCAGATCCCTGTTGATCTTGACCTGAGACTCGTTCGCCCCGGGCGCCGGCGCCAGGTTCGTCAGAATAAAGTGAGATGCGGGAAGCCCGCGATCGATCCATGCATCGACCATCGCTGTGATGTTTGCAATGGTCTCGTGCGGCTGAATCAGGTGCACGGGATCGTTCGTTCCGATCGACACATAGACGAAATCATTCACAGTCGGAACGAAGGCACGGACACGACTTATCGATCCTTGCGGAAAGCTGCTGTTGGTCGGTTCGCCGCCGCTCCACGGGAATCCGCTGCCCAGGACCTCACCTGCAAACCGGGTAACGCCATTCACCACAGTGAACGCTCCCGGCGCTCCGGCAGTCGATCGCTGGGCGCCGGTAGATGTACCCATGACTCCGTGATTCACGGCCGAAATGGCTGATGAAACAGACGCACCCCATTTCAGCTCGATCTTCCCGGCCAGCTGGCTGGGTTTGTTTGGAGTAGTTGGCGACTGCCTGTCCGGGTTCGCTGAAACGTACGAAGTCGCGTCGATAGCCGGATTGTTTCCGATGTAGCCGTAGTCGGTGTTGGAGTCACCGAAAGTCACGATTCGCACGGTCACTGCAGTCGCCGTGACGATCGCGGAACTGGTCTGCAAACCGCTTACGGTTGCGGTGACAGTCTGGTTTCCCGTCCCACTGCCGAGCGTCCAACCTGTCATTACAGCTACACCCGTGCTCAACGTCGTGGCGGTTGATGGTGAAACTGTACCATTGCCGGACGTCACCACGAAGTTCACCTGCGTGTTCGGGACGCCATTGCCGAAAGCGTCAAAAACCCGGAAGAGTATCGCTTCTGCGATCCCTCGTCCGGCAGGTGCGCTCTGCGCATTCCCTCGGATGAGAACTATCTCGATTGGATCACCGGGCGTGCTGGTGGCCGTAAAGCTCACTGCCTGGGAGGGGAGCGCTGCAGTCGTGGCGCTGAGGGTGTGCGTTCCTACAGTCGTTCCAAGTGTCCACGAGCCAACTGTTGCAATTCCGAATGCGTCAGTGATCGCCGTGCCGCCGCTCACTGAACCGCTGCCCGCCGCCGGCGAGAAGACTACGGATACACCCTGAACGCGATTTCCGTCAGCGTCAGTGACGAGCACTGAAGGCGGAGTGAATACAGCAGTTCCTGCCCGCGCAGTCTGTGCATTTCCACCATTCGACGCGATGGCGGATGGGTTTCCTGCGCCGAGGGTCACGGTCGAACTGACTGGCGTGATTCCCGGCGTCGCGAAATTCAGGGTGCGCGGCCCTGCGCTTCCTGACAGCGCAAGATCGGTGAAGGCCGCCTGGCCCTGAGCGTTCGTCGTCTGTGTAAGTGTGCCGGAAAGTGTTCCTCCGCCGGAGGCGATCGAAACCGTGACGATGATTCCCGCCTGCGATACAGCGTTGCCCGATGCATCCTGAAGCTGCACAACGGGCTGCTGCGGAAATACAATCCGGCTTCCCGGCGACGCGCTGGGCAAGGTCACGAAAGCCAGCCGCCCGGCTGCACCAGCTCCGCCTGTTGCAGAAAAGGTTACCGGGCTGCCAACGAGACCGGCCGAAGTTGCAGTGAGCGTGTTCTGCCCCGCCGTCTGCCCCAGAGTCCACGAGCCAACCTTTGCAATTCCGAGAGCGTCGGTGCTCGTTACGGCTCCGCTGACCGACCCGCCTCCAGTTGCCACCGCAAAGGTTACGGCAACGCCTTGAACGGGATTTTCTTCTGCGTCCACAACACGCACCGTCGGGGGTGTGGCAACTGCGCTTCCCGCAATGGCGGTCTGGTTGTCACCTGCGCTCGCTGTGATTGTTCGCGGCAGTCCAGCCGTTACCGTCAGTGAGCTGTTGAGTGCCGTGAGTGATCCGGAGACAAAAGTGATTGTCTTCGCGCCAGCGGAACCCGACAGGACAAGGTCCGTGAAGGCCGCAATTCCGGTTGCGCTGGTGTTGACGGTTCGCGTACCGCCCAGCACACCGCCACCGGCGGCGATACTTACCGTGACCGGCGTACCGGCAAGAGTGGCAACGTTGCCGTAAACATCCACCAGGCGAACCGCGGGCTGCGTGACCCACGTGACTCCGCTTCTCACGCTTTCAGGCGGCGCCGTCGTGAATACGAGCTTGCTGGGGGCAGCAGCGACGCCGGTGGCCGTGAACGTGAAAGGTCCACCGGACGCTCCGGTCACAGATGCTGTAAGGGAGTTGGAACCTGCGATTGTTCCAAGCTTCCAGCTCCCGAGCGTTGCGATGCCGTCGCCGTTGGTGGCCACGGTCGCGCCGGTCAGTGCTCCATTGCCAGTCGTGACGGTGAATTGGACGGAAACGCCAGCTACTGGAAATCCTTCGGAGTCCACAACCTTGATGGACGGCGGGGTCGTGACCGAAGTGGCGACTTCCGCGACCTGATTGTTTCCTCCGTTGATGGAGGCGATGGCCGGCGCCTGCTCGAGTACGCCGAAGACCCCCAGCGACGAGGTCGTCGCGGTAACCTGGTCAGTAACCGGATTTACGGAGCTGGTAAGAATCCTCTGCCATTTTCCGCTGGCCAGTTCGTAGAGCTTCAGACCACTTTCCGAAGCACCCTGGTGCAGGGAAGACTGATCATACTTGATGCTGATCGTTACAGGCTGATTCAGCGACGCGGTCCCAGCGTCGAGTGAAAACGCGGTGCCGGGTACAAGCCGCGCGGACGTCGTCGGGTCTGTGGCCGGTTCCACAACCAGCTGGACTCCGCTCGCAACGGCGCCTGCCGGCGCCGATATGGTGACTGCCCCGCCAAGCGCCTGGATCGCTGCACCGGTGGGCAGAATCACTCCGCCTTCCTTCACTGTAATCGCCGCGGACGCGACGACACCGGTGGATGAAGCGGTGATGTTCGCCTTGCCGGGAGCTACCGCCGTAACGACTCCGGCAGCGACGGTTGCGACCGACGCGTCCGAGGTTGCCCAGATCACAGGACGAACCAGCGGCTTCGCGTCGGTGCCAAGTGGCGTAGCTATCAGGGTGGTCGATGCGCCCGGAACCAGAGTCGCGCTGGTCAGGTTCAGCGACACAGAGGCGACCGGCGGCGGGGGTCCGCTGCCATCGCCGCACCCTGCGGCCACTATTAATAGATATGGCAAATACCGCCGAAAAGCGGAAAACGCGTGTTTCACAGCGATTAAGGCCGCCCTGAGCGGTTTAAGGGGTGTTCAGTGACTCAGGAAAGTCACCCCAAGCACAGCCTTACAAGGTAGGGTGTTACCTATGCCCGCGAAAGACGTCAGTTTTCAATTATCCGGCGGAATAATGGCTACTCGCGGACATCCAAACATTTGGCTGCTCGGAGGAACGAGGCGAGGCTGGTCAGTTTGAAAAGAGCTTGACCATGCCGGTTTCCCTGAGATGATGCCCGTCATAGAAATCCGCGCTGGAGAGCCCTACCGCGCCCGGATCATAGGACCCGACGACGGGGACGGCGAGGCGCTTCGCAACTTCCCGGAGAACGGCTTCGCTTTCGATCACGATCCGGTATCTCGGATCAGCAGCCAACTTCCCGTACACGCTCGGGTGATACGGAGTAAGAAAGAGGATCGGCTGTGATCCGTCTTGCCGTATAAGCTGCAGCAGCGCAGTGATGGCTCTCACATGAGTGCTGTCCACCTTTGCGTACTCGCCGAGCATGTAGACAGTGCCGCTCGTGTACTTTGCGGCCTTGGCCTCGACTTCGTCGGCGGTTTTTGTTCGTTCGGCAAGTGAGTATGTGTAGCTGCCGTCGGGGGTGCGGGTGAAGCCAACGTTCAGGTTGCTGTCCGACACAGTCCACTTTGGCTTCGGCTCGCTGCCGCGCAGTGACTTGATGGACTGCTGGAAATAGTCGGCGGAAAAGAGCGCACCAAGTCGAGACTGGGACTCGTTGGTGCTGGTGCGGCCGGGCCACTCGCTTATGCCAAATGTCCTGAGTGCGGAATCAAATTGAGGCTTGATTGCGGTCCACCTCTCGTCGTATGCGTCGGCATTCAGCATCCATGCATCCACGCCGACAACGACAGTGTCCGGATGCAGTCCGCGACTGTGCACGATCTGATACGCAGCCAGCACTTCACGAACGGTGCTGGCGAGCATGCTGCCATTCACCACCCGCGACCTGGGGAATAGATACGAGCCCATGTTCAGCGTGCGGCTGGACCCGAGGATAAGCACGTTCGGTCTTTCGGTTCTTCGCTCGAGGAGATACCGGGCAATGAGCCGGTCGTTGTACAGTTCGAAGCCGGAGACATTCTTTCCCGCGAGCAGCTGCTCTGCGATGAGAGCTTCCTGCTCGCCGGTTTTTTCGAAGAGGTGTGCCGGATCAACCGAGTAATTCACGACCGGAGCGAGCAGCAGAACGGGGAGCATGAGCGCCGCCTTTCTGGCGAATCTTGTCACGGCGTTTCGTTCGCTAGGCCCTAAATCGGAAGTTGCCATTGGACATATATTTACAGGGTTATGCACGCATCCGAAATCCGCAGCCGATTCCTGAAGTTCTTTGAGCAGAACGGACACGCCATCCGGCCGAGCGCTTCGCTCGTTCCCGGTGACGACCCGACGCTGCTTTTTGTCAACGCCGGCATGGTTCCGTTCAAGCGAATATTCCTTGGGCAGGACCGCGCCGAGTTTGGCCCGCGCTACACGACATCGCAGAAGTGCGTGCGTGCAGGGGGCAAGCACAACGATCTCGAGCAGGTCGGACACACCGCGAGGCATCAGACATTCTTCGAGATGCTCGGGAATTTCTCGTTCGGCGACTACTTCAAGCGCGATGCGATAACCTTTGCGTGGAAGTTCGTCACCGAGGAATTGAAGCTCGATCCTGCGCTGCTGCGGGTCAGCGTATTTCATGAAGACCAGGAAGCGCGTGATCTCTGGAAGGAAATCGCCGGCTTGCCGGACACCAGGATTTACGGGCTGGGTGCGCGCGACAATTTCTGGCAGATGGCGGAGACCGGACCGTGCGGTCCCTGCTCGGAAATTTTTGTGGATGTCGCGCATATCGCAAAGGACTGGGTCTTTCCCGACGGCGCCACCGGTGAGTGGACCGAGCTGAACCGGGAAGAGTTCTCCCTGGACGCGTTCGTGGAGGGGACCGAGGCCGGACGCTTCCTGGAATTCTGGAACCTGGTCTTCATGCAGTTCGACAGGCAGGAGGACGGCAAGCTGAATCCGCTGCCCAAGCCCTCGGTCGATACAGGAATGGGCCTGGAGCGGATTGCGGGCGTGATGCAGGGCGTTACGAACAACTTCCATATCGATCTTTTCGCCCCGATTCTGGACAAGGTCGCGGCGACCGTTGGGATACCCTATCGCGGCAGGGAATCCAGCGAAAAGTACGAGCATGTGTTCAAGGGCACCGGCCGGGCCGAGCGGTCAGCCGCGGTAAAATCCGGCGGGCGCCTGATGGTGGATCCTGCTTCGTTCCGGGTAATAGCCGATCATGCGCGCGCCGTCGCGTTTCTTCTTGCAGACGGCGTATTCCCGTCCAATGAAGGGCGCGGATATGTGCTGCGCAGAATTCTGCGCCGCGCGGTGCGGCACGCGTGGCTGCTTGGCCGCGCGGCACCGACATTGTCTTCAGTGGTGGAAACTGTGATCGATACGATGGGGTCCACCTATCCCGAGCTCGTACAGCGGCGCAGCCACATCATCGAGACCGCAAGGGCAGAAGAGGAGCGGTTCCTGGCCACGATTGACGGCGGCATGAAACGGTTCGAGGAGCTGGCTCCGGTCCCGTCCACACAGGGTTCATCCGATATTCGCGGCACGATCTCCGGAGAAGATGCATTCCGACTGTACGATACCTTCGGTTTCCCGATCGATCTCACAGAGCTCATGGCGCGCGAGCGGAATTACACCGTGGACATTGCCGGATTCGAGCTCGCGCTCGAGGGTCAGCGAACGCAATCCAAGGAAGAACGCAAGACGAGGAAGATCGGAGTCGGTACCGACGAGCTGGCTGACAACTGGTCGGTGTCCAGCAACGGAACGGGCGCGGCACAGGAGATCGCAGCGCGTGAAGCTCCGGAGACTGCATTCGTCGGATACAAGTCAGTCGATGTCACGTCCGAAGTGGTCGCTCTGCGAAGACTGAAGGATGGACGTGTCGCGCTCATGCTGAGCGAGACGCCCTTTTATGCGGAATCGGGTGGTCAGGTATCGGACGCCGGCGAGATTCGCGGCGACGGCTGGAGTCTGGACGTCGAGGAGGTTCGCAAGATCGACGGACGCATTGCTGTGGTCGGCAAGCCCGACGGCGAAGTCAGGTTCGGTCCTGCGCGGGCACGAGTTCCCCGGCGCACTCGGCTGGACACAGAGCGGAATCACACAGCAACACATCTTCTGCATGCGGCATTGAGAGCGACTCTTGGCGAGCATGTTCACCAGGCGGGGTCACTTGTCGCGCCCGACAGGCTGCGTTTCGATTTTACGCACCACGGACCGATGAAGCCGGAGGAGATCGAAGCAGTCGAGGAGTCGGTCAATGCCGGAATTCTGGATGCGGTTCCGCTTCGCACCGAAGAAAAGCCTTATTCCGAAGCCGTGAGCGGCGGTGCCATGGCGCTGTTCGGCGAGAAGTATGGCGACGTCGTTCGCGTTGTGACGATTCCAGGACTCTCCGTTGAATTGTGTGGCGGCACACATGTGCGGAACACCTCCGAGATCGGAATCTTCCGTATTCTCAGCGAGACGGGTGTCGCGGCGGGTGTCAGGCGAATCGAAGCCGCGACCGGGCCGCGCGCGTTCGAGTATGTCAAGGAGCGAGAAGGTGAGCTGGACCAGATTCAGGAGATCACGCGCGCCCCAGCGGGTCAGGTCGTCAAGCGCGTGCAGTCGCTTGTCGAGGAAAAGCGCGCTCTCGAGAAGCGCCTTCAGGAATCCGTGAAAGGCGGCGGCGATTCGCAGGTTCGCACGCTGGTCGAAGGTGCCAAGAACGTCGATGGGATCCGGGTTATCGCAACGAGCGTTCAGGCACCCGACATGAAGACGCTCCAGGCGCTCGGCGACTCCCTGCGTGAGCAGCTCAAGTCAGGTGTCGCAGTCATTGCCGCGAGCTTCGACGAGGGGAAGAGCAGTCTCGTCGCGGTGATCACTGACGACCTGCGTGAGCGCGGGCTGCGTGCCGACACACTGCTGCGCGAAGTTGCGGCAATTGCGGGTGGAAAGGGCGGGGGCAAGCCGCACATGGCGCAGGCGGGAGTGCCGGATGCGGGAAGGATTGCGGACGCCCTGGCTGCGGTGGAGTCCGTTGTCAGAGTGCAGCTTCAGTCAGCGAAGTGATTCGCCTGCCGGCGGCTTGAAACTCTCCATCGGGGAATGGCTTGCGACCCGGCAGCCTCCGGCGCCACACAATCTTCTCACGCGCATGAGCGCCGAGATTTCGAAGCTGGGCATGGCGGAGGCGGACGTTACACCACGGGCACTCGCTGACGCGGGCGCATCGATCCTGAGGTCACTGGACGAATCCGGCTGCAGCGACCGCGCGAAAGCGCTCGACCTGCTCGCCGCAGACGCACTTTTCACGTACGCGTTCGAGGCAGCGGCCGACTCCAAAGCCGACATCGAGGAAGCCTCGCGCTACGTGCTGGAAAGGGTGATTTCGAAATGATCGTCATCCTCTTCACAGGTGGAACGATCGGGATGCGCAACGATCCGGATGGCGGAGGCGCCAAGCCGGCCCTGACATCCCATGAAATTCTCCGCGCCACCCGCGGAATTCATGCAGTAACAGGCGTGGAGACTGAAGACTGGGGGCAGTTCCCCGGCCCGCACATGACCATCGAGCGGATGTGGGAGCTGCGCAACAGGATCGCAGAGCACCTCAAACGTCCGGAAGTCACTGGTGTTGTCGTCACGCACGGAACCGACACGCTTGAAGAGTCGGCATACCTGGCGGCACGCTCACTGTCCAACGACAAGCCGATTGTCTTCACGGGCGCGATGCGCACGGTCAGCGACCTCGGATGGGATGGTCCCGCCAATCTGCTCGAAGCGGTTCGGGTGGCTGCCAGTCCTGAAGTCCGCGGATTTGGCGCGCTCGTAGTAATAAGCGGCCAGATATTCGCAGGCCTCGACGCAACCAAAGCCAACACCAATCTTCTTGACGCGTTCGAGAGTCCGGGACTGGGACCGCTTGGCGTGTTGGATGAGGGCGAGCTGATTCTGCATCGCGAGATTCCGAACGCGCCGCCGTGCATCGCACCAGCTTCGCTGGCAACTCCGGTCGATATCATTTTTGTGGCCGCCGGAAGTGATGAGCGGCTGCTCGAGGCATCGCGAAAGGACGCGCGTGGTGTCGTGATCGCGGCAATGGGCCGAGGCAACGTCCCGCCGCCCATGGTGCCTGCGATCGAGCGCTGGATCGATGAAGGGAAGCCGGTCGTCATCACGTCGCGCACTCAGGGAGGGCGCGTGTGGCATACATACGGGTACCCAGGGGGCGGGCGGCGGCTGGAAGAAATCGGCGCAATCTTCGCGGGCTCCCGCCGCCCGCAGCAGGCGCGAATCGATTTGATGCTTGGACTGGGAGCAGGATATTCTATCGATGCGCTTCGGCGCATGTTCGCGGATTGAAAGTGGGCAACTACGCGTTGTCAGTTGTGCGTTTAACCGTTTCCGTTGCCTGTAAAACGGGAGACGGCAACGGTACCAAAACGGAAAACGCAAAACGCGCTTTTGCACATCTCCCATAATGCCTCACCGACTCAATCCTCCTCCGCACGTTCGTAAGATCGCAGCCGCTCTCGAGGATGCCGGCTTCGAAACCTGGTGCGTAGGCGGTGCTGTGCGCGATGCGATCCTCGGACATCAGCACCTCGACTGGGATCTCGCAACTGCTGCGACACCTGCGCAGGTCCGCCACATTTTCCGCAGGACGGTTCCTGTAGGCGTACAGTTCGGAACTGTGGGGGTGCTCGACGACGATGGTGTGATGCACGAAGTCACCACCTTTCGTCGCGATGTCAAAACCGACGGGCGCCACGCCGAAGTCGAATTCGGTGCGTCACTGGAAGAAGATCTGGCAAGGCGGGATTTCACGATCAACGCGATCGCCTACTCCCCGTCGCGCAACGAAATTCGCGATCCCTTCGAGGGCCAGAAGGACCTTGTGGTTGGAATGGTTCGCGCGGTAGGGAAGGCACACGACAGGATGCGTGAGGACAGGCTGCGTGCGCTGCGCGGGATTCGTTTTGCGTCGCGCTTCAATTTCAGGATCGATCCGGATACATGGGAAGCGATTGTCGCGAGCGCTCCGGAGATGGGTCGGTTGTCCGCCGAGCGCGTGAAGCAGGAAATAGAAAAGACGATGGACCAGGTGCGCTTTCCAAGCGTGGCCTTTGGACTGTGGCAGAGCAGCGGTGCGCTGAAAACACTGGTTCCCCAGCTCGCTGATGTGCCAGTGCAGGACATGGCGATTCTCGATCACCTGCGGATTGCCAGGCCCGAGCTGAAACGCCGCTCCCAGCGGAGGATTCTCAGGGTGGCCGGGCTCTTTTCGCTTGCCCCTGAGCAGGCCGAGCGGACGCTGCGTGATTTGCGGTTTGCGAACTGGGAAGTCGCATGGATAGGCGCCGCGCTCCTCCGCTGGCGCGAACTGATGCCCGCGATGGAGTCGGCCCTGCTATCCGATTCGCCTGTCTCCGATCCGCAGATCAGAAAGTGGGTCGCCGTGTCGGGTCGCACGCGATTTGCCCATGTGTTCCGGCTCGCCGACGCATGGTGGTGGGCGAGACGCGAGCGAGGGGAAAGGGCACCGGAAAAGCCCAGGATCGAATCTGTTTACAGACGGGCTTTGAGGATTGCGTTCAATGATCCCGTGGAAGTGAGCGATCTCGCGGTGGATGGTACCGATCTCGCCAAGCTGGGGATTCGGGGTCCTGAGGTTGGGCGCACGCTGAGACGGCTGCTGGAGATCGTGATTCTGGATCCAGCTCAGAATACCGAGGAAGTGCTTCTGAAAGCCGCAAGGGATCAACCTTCCTGAACCATGAACCGAAGCTGCTGGCTACTGGCTGACGCCGGCAGCTAATAGCTTCAGCCCGTAGCTAGTAGTTTTAGTTGCAGTTGGAACTTCAATAGGCAGACTCATGCTTTTCAGAAATAGAACGCCAGCCACCACAGTGTGGCGCAGGTTCCGCTCCGGACTCGACGGTTTCACCTTCGATGAAGTCGAGGGTCACTTCGAGGCGCGTGTTGCCGCGAACGCCGAGCGTGTCGTGGACCTTTTCTACACGCTGAGTGAACATCTCGCCCCCGCGATCGATGTCGTGCTCGAAGACCAGCGCTCGCAGAGTACCTGGACAGGCGAGTCAGTCGCCCTGCCTGACGTGCGGGACGCAATTGCACGTCTAAAGGTTCCCCTGGCAACCTATGGAGGGGTCGAGATAACGCTGTACACTGCCGACGACCAGCTCACCCTCACCCCTCAGCTCGAGTTCTTCATCTACTCCCGGAATGACAAGTGGCTGTACCTGCTTCAGGGGAAGGGACTCGAACAGCGGTACGATGTCGCCGACAAGGAATGGGGCTCGCAGTCATGGGACCGGTCCCCGGCCGCCTCGCTGAGCTCGGCGATTGCGAGTGCAGCTGAACGCCTGACTCTGCAGCCAGCGTGAATCATCCTGCGATCGCGTATGCGCTGATCGCAGCACTAGCAAACGTAGCCGGCGCCGCCGCGGTTACTTCGCGTCAGCGCTGGAGCATGCCCGCGCTGGAGATGCTCATTGCGCTCTCCGCCGGATTCATGGTCTCGGTCGCGGTGCTCGACCTGATTCCCGAGGCGCTCGACCAGCATGGCCGCAGCGGCGCTCTCATTGTCCTGCTTGGATATCTCCTTGTCCACCTGACACAGCACACCTTCGCGAAACATTTTCATTTTGGCGAGGAGGTGCACCACGTTACAAAAGTGGTCAGCTCTTCGGCGCTGGTGGGGCTCCTGCTTCACACATTTGTGGATGGCGTTGCGATTGCGAGCAGCTTCCATGCGCGGCCATCGCTCGGCTTCCTCGTATTTGTTGCGATCGTGCTCCACAAGCTTCCTGAGGGACTGGCCATCTCCAGTCTCTTTCTTGCGGCGGGATCCACCAGAAGGCGCGCACTCGCCGCGGGCGGCGCGCTTGGCATTGCGACGGTCATCGGCGCATTCGTCACCGAATACGTTCAGACACTTGCGACTTACGGCCTGGCGCTCGCGGCCGGCGTCGCGCTCTATGTCGGCGCATCCAATCTCGTGCCGGAATTCCAGAGATCTCCCGGGTGGCGACTGCCCATCAGCTTTTTCCTTGGATGCGCCCTGTATTTCGCGGCCCGCACTCTGGCACTGCCGTAGGCATTGTGAAACGGGTTCTCTTTGTTTGCGTCGAAAACTCCAACAGAAGCCAGATGGCCGAGGCTTTCGCGCGCATGCATGGGGCGGGGAGGATAGATCCTTTCAGCGCGGGATCACACCCCTCCGG
>JAKFCC010000032.1:0-35291 GCA_036676795.1 Gemmatimonadota bacterium | reverse complement strand
ACACGCGGTGGTGTCTCGATCGGAATCGAGGATCTTCACATTCCGGCAGAGAAGGAAACACTGCTCGCGGAAGCCGAGGAGCGCGTCGAGCGTTTCCAGAAGGCCTACAACAGCGGAAACATCACCAACGGTGAGCGCTACAATAAGGTCATCGATACATGGACGCACGCAAACAACGACGTCGCTGATGCGATGGTCCGTGCAATGCGCGAGTCCAATGAAGGATTCAACCCGGTGTTCATGATGTTCGACTCGGGTTCCAGAGGTTCACGCGACCAGATCCGTCAGCTCGCAGGCATGCGCGGACTGATGGCGAAGCCGCAGAAGAAACTCACCGGTGGCATTGGTGAAATCATCGAGAGCCCCATCAAGTCCAACTTCCGGGAAGGACTGTCGGTGCTCGAGTACTTCATCTCGACGCACGGTGCGCGTAAGGGTCTCGCGGACACGGCGCTCAAGACCGCCGACGCTGGTTACCTCACGCGTCGTCTCGTTGACGTTGCGCAGGACGTGACGATCACGGAAGAGGATTGCGGTACGATCCTCGGTCTGGAAGTTGGAGCACTCAAGGAAGGCGAAGATGTCATCGAGCCGCTTGCCGAGCGTATTGTCGGTACAGTGGCCGCCGAGGACGTCGAGGATCCGCATGAAACAGATGCAGCGGGTCGCAGAACACTGATGATCGAAGCCGGACAGCTGATCGACGAGGATGTCGCCCAGATGATCGAGGATTCCGGAATCGAGACGGTGAAGATCCGCAGCGTCCTCACATGTGAGGCGAAGCGTGGTCTCTGCCAGATGTGCTACGGCCGCAACCTCGCGACCATGAAGATGGTTGACCGGGGTGAAGCAGTTGGAATCATCGCGGCACAGTCGATTGGTGAGCCTGGAACACAGCTTACGCTCAGAACCTTCCACATCGGTGGAACGGCTGCACGTATTGCTGAACAGACGGCCCGCAAGTCGAAGGTTGACGGAATCATCGAGTACGGTGATCGCCTCGTGACCGTTACGAATGCGGAAGGACTGCAGATCGTGACATCATATGAAGGCGAGCTGACCATTCGCAGCTCGACCGACAGACACGCGGCAGTTGGCGCGCGCCTCCAGGTCCCGCTCGGCGCCACGCTGATGGTGAAGGATGGCCAGAATGTGAAGACGAACGACCCAATCTTCACATGGGATCCGTACACCAACCCGATCATCGCGGACGTTGAAGGAACGATCAGGTTCGTTGACCTCGTCGAAGGCGAGTCGGTTTCCGAGGAGCTCGACGAGCTCACCGGTCTCCGCCAGACCGTCGTAATCGAGGACAGAGAAAAGAAGCTGCACCCGCACATCGAGATCTGGGAGACCAAGGGCGCGAAGGAAAAGCGTTTGCGTGACTTCGTGATCCCGGTTGGCGCGCAGCTGACGGTAGAGGATGGAAAGCGTATCACCGCCGGAACCATTCTCGCCAAGGTCAACCGTGAGGCGTACAAGACGCGCGACATCACCGGTGGTTTGCCGCGAGTTGCCGAGCTGTTCGAGGCACGGAAGCCGAAGGATCCTGCGACCATCTCGGAAATCGACGGTGTCGTGAGATTCGGTGAGATCAAGCGCGGCAAGCGCGAGATCTTCGTTCATCCGCTGCGCGGCGACATTGCCGTGCCGCAGATCGACGAGACCGTGGAGCCGCAGCTGTATGACGTGGCAGCAGGCAAGCACTTGCGCGTGCACGAAGGCGACAGGGTTCGGGCCGGTGACAAGCTTTCAGAAGGTCCGGTCAATCCGCACGACATCCTTCGCATCAAGGGCCCGCGCGCGGTCCAGGAATATCTGCTCAACGAAGTGCAGGAGGTTTACCGCCTGCAGGGTGTGAAGATCAATGACAAGCACATCGGTGTCATCGTTCGTCAGATGCTGCAGAAGGTGAGAGTTCTCGAGTCCGGAGACACGGAGTTCCTCGAGGGCGAGCATGTAGACAAGCAGGTGTTCAGGGAAACGAACGACAAGTCCAAGAAGAAGAAGGGCAGGGCATCGCAGTCGGAGCCGCTGCTGCTGGGAATCACGAAGGCGTCGCTTACGACGCAGTCGTTCATCTCCGCGGCGAGCTTCCAGGAAACGACGCGCGTGCTGACCGACGCAGCCATCCGTGGCGCGAAGGACGACCTGCTCGGACTCAAGGAGAACATCATCATCGGTCACCTCATCCCGGCCGGAACGGGTATGTACCGTTACTCGGATGTCGAGATCGAGGGTGCTCCAGTGCCTCCACCGCTTCCGGAGCTTCCGCCGGAGCCTACCCTGGCCGAGATCGTTGCGGCGGGTGACAGCTTCGACATGGAAACGCCGGCACCGGCTGGTACGGCAGAAGAGCTGTAAGAGTTCAGTGATCTAAAAAAGAGGGGGAGAGCGAAAGCTCTCCCCTTTTTTTGCCATGCGGGAACGTCTATTGCTCCCAGGAGCGCGATGAAACTTTCGCTCAGGTTCATTGTCCCGCTCGTACTGGCGCTGGCTGCGCTAGCGTACGGCATTACCCCCCTCGTTGACCAGCTCACGCTCCGCTGGTTCATGCGGGACCTGAACCTCCGGGCGAATCTGGTCGCGAATTCTCTGGATGAAGCGGTCAACGCGCTTGGCGCGACGGGGCAGACGACACGGATCAGGCAGCTGTTTACACGGGTCGCGAAAGACGAAAGACTGTATGCGCTGGCATACTGCGCCACTGACAGATCCACCCCTGTCGCGAATGTCGCGCTTCCCCCTGAAATCTCCTGTGCGGCGCCAGATACGCTGGACGGCGGCGAAGGGAAACTGCTGCACATAGAAAATGGATCGGTGCTCGTTTCGGTACGCCGCCTGTCTGCGGACTCTACCGCCGCGGGTACACTCATCCTTCTTCACGATCTCAGCTTTGCGGAACGGCGGAGCGAGGAAACGAAGCGATATCTGTTCTACTTCTTCCTCGCGCTCGGTCTTGTTGTATCTCTCATAACAGTCGCAATTGCGCAGTTGAGTTTTCGCGGCTGGGTGCGTGGACTTCGCGGTATTCTCCGCGGCGAAAGGCTGCAGTTTGGCAGCAGCCTGCAGGACGACGATGCCCTCCGGCCAATTGCGGAGGATGTGCGGGCGCTGATTCGCGACCTCGAGGCCGAGCATCGCCTGCGCGACGAAGAGC
Organism: Gemmatimonadota bacterium; assembly: GCA_036676795.1. Lineage (GTDB taxonomy): Bacteria > Gemmatimonadota > Gemmatimonadetes > Gemmatimonadales > Gemmatimonadaceae > UBA4720. Next base: position 32,131 of record JAKFCC010000032.1, on the reverse strand, counting down.
AGCTCGCGTGGTCACCGCAGTCGCTGCGCGATCTCCTGCAGAACGAGCTGCGCGGACAGGATGTGATTGTGGTTTCCAATCGCGAGCCATACATCCATGTACGCGAGGGCGGCGGCATCAAGGTGCAGCAGCCTGCGAGCGGGCTTGTTACGGCGGTCGAGCCTGTGATGCGCGCTTGCTCGGGAACATGGATTGCGCACGGCAGCGGTTCGGCTGATCGCGACACTGTCGATCGGAATGACCGGGTTGCTGTCCCGGTGGGAGACCCTGCCTACCAGCTCCGCCGTGTGTGGCTCTCCCCCGAAGAGGAGACCGGCTACTACTATGGTTTTGCGAACGAGGGACTCTGGCCGCTCTGCCATATCTCGCACGTGCGGCCGATTTTCCGGAGTTCCGACTGGGAGCAGTACCGGCGAGTCAATCAAAAGTTCGCCGACGCGGTCGCCGAGGAGTCGCGGTCGGATGACCCGATCATCCTTGTTCAGGATTATCACCTGGCATTGCTTCCGCGCATGATCAGAAACCTCCTCCCGAATGCGACGATCGTGACTTTCTGGCACATCCCCTGGCCGAACCCGGAGGCTTTCGGAATCTGTCCCTGGAGGACGGAGCTTATCGACGGAATGCTTGGCAGCAGCATCCTCGGATTTCACACGCAGTTCCACTCGAACAATTTCATGGATACGGTTGACCGGCTGCTCGAAGCCCGTGTGGACCGCGAGACCTTTACCGTGTCGTACCGGCAGGCCAGGACCGCGGTGAAGCGTTACCCTATTTCAATCGAGTGGCCACCCAGCCCTGCGCTGATTGCGAAACCTGTCGAGCAGTGCGCTGACGAGGTGAGAAGGCGTCATGGCCTGCCAGCCGAGCACGCGATCGGTGTCGGGGTGGACAGGCTGGACTATACGAAGGGCATCGAAGAACGCTTCCGCGCCGTCGAGCGCCTTCTCGAGAGTTATCCGGAGTGGGTGGGGAAATTCAGTTTCATCCAGATTGCCGCGCCCACTCGGGCCGCGATCGAACAGTATCAGGATTACGAGCACCGTGTGCGGGCTCTCGCAAAAAAGATCAACGACCGGTTTCCGCACGCCGCTCACGATCCCATAATCCTGGCCATCGCGCACCACGAGCCGCAGCAGGTTTACGAGTACTACAGGGCCGCCGAGCTTTGCTTTGTAAGCAGCCTGCACGACGGAATGAATCTGGTGGCAAAAGAGTATGTTGCCGCCCGCGATGACGAGAGAGGTGTGCTGGTTCTCAGTCAGTTCACCGGGGCCGCCCGGGAGCTGCCCGAAGCACTGATCGTCAATCCCTACGACACCGACCAGTGCGCAACGGCGCTGCACACGGCGCTGACGATGCCCGTGAAGACGCAGCGCGCGAGGATGCGTCTCATGCGCGGGCTCATTCGTGACTTCAATGTCTATCGCTGGGCGGGACGCATGCTCCTGGATGCTGCGGCGATGCGGAGGTCGGGCCGCGTGCTCCGGGATAATGGCGGCGACGACATACCCGAAGCCACAGTGACCACGGACCGCAAGATTTTCGACAGACGTGCTCACTGACCGGCGGCGGGGAAGAAGTGGAGACCTGTTTCCTCCCGCGCCAGATTTTCACTGGGCGTATTTCTTCGACATCGATGGAACGCTTGCTGAAATCGCAGCCCACCCGGCGAGCGCCCGGATAGAGCGGGCAGTGCGGGATCTCATCCAGCGTCTGTACGTTGAAACGGGGGGTGCCGTTGCCATAATTACCGGCCGGTCCATTGGTGATGCTGACAACCTCGTTGGAATTCCCTCGATTCCAATAGCCGGACAACATGGACTCGAACGGCGCACGGCAGCAGGAGAGCTGGTAATGCACGACTTCGACAGGGAGGAATTCAACTCGGTGTGCAGCGAGCTGGCGCTCCAGGTGTCTGCCGACAAGGGGATAGTCACCGAGCTCAAGGGAGCTTCAATCGCTCTGCACTACCGGGGCTCGCCCCGGGCGGAGACTTTGGTGACCTCACTTGTAGAGGCGGCGAAGGCGAAACTTGGTGCCGAATACACGACGCTTCAGGGGAAAATGGTGGTCGAGCTCAAGCCGGCGGGCAAGGACAAGGGCGTAGCTGTCTCGGAGTTCCTGAGTGAAGCGCCATTCAATGGACGTGTTCCACTTTTTGCGGGCGATGACATTACCGATGAGTTCGGTTTCAAGGTTGTGAACGCCGCGCGCGGACACTCGATCAAGGTAGGGGGCGGGACGACCTGCGCGCGCTGGCGACTCAGGACAGTCGCAGAGGTTCGGGACTGGCTTGCCAATGGCCTGGAAAAGCGATGAGCAACGCATCACTCGACCTTGCACTGATCGGCAATGGGACCATCGCGGGCCTGATCAATCCGGAAGGAGACATAGTCTGGGGCTGCTTCCCGCGTTTCGATGGAGACCCGGTATTTTGCCGGCTGCTGCAGGGTGAAACCCCCGATAGGTCGCACGGCGTGTTCAAGATCGAACTCGTGGATCTCGTGCGCGTAGAGCAGGAATACGAGGTAAACACTCCGGTGCTCGTCACCCGGGCATTTGATTCGAGCGGCGGCTCAATCGAGATCACGGATTTTGCACCGCGCTTCCGCCAGTATGGACGGGTATTCTGTCCCGTAATGCTCGTTCGAAGAGTGCGCCGCCTGTCGGGAAGTCCGAAGATGCGGGTGTGCGTTCGCCCGTCGGCCAACTACGGGACGGGTCCCATGCGGGCCACGTCCGGCAGCAATCACATCCGGTATGACTCCGGTACCATGGCGCTCAGGCTGACTACTGATGCCGCAATAACTGCGATCATGGAGGAGAATACCTTTTTCCTGCACGATACCAACACGTTCATTTTTGGCGCTGATGAGACGATCCATTCGTCCATCGAAGAGCTTGGCAGCCGTTTCCTGACAGAGACCCTCAGCTACTGGCGGGACTGGGTGCGGACGCTTGCCGTGCCATTCGAGTGGCAGGACGAGGTCATCCGCGCTGCGATTACGCTAAAGCTGAATGTGTTCGAGGACACGGGAGCAATCATTGCGGCCGTGACCACGTCCATTCCGGAAGCACCGCGAAGCGGGCGAAACTGGGATTACCGGTTCTGCTGGCTCCGGGATGCCTACTTCGTGGTTGATGCCCTGAACAGGCTGGGTGCCACACGGAGCATGGAGCGGTATCTCGATTACATCCTCAACATCGTCGGCGGTGCCGCCAACGGATTGATCCATCCGCTGTACACGGTCACGGGCAGGGCAGTGCCAGTTGAAATTGTTGCGGAGCACCTTCCGGGCTACCTCGGCATGGGACCGGTGCGAATCGGGAACCAGGCGCGAGACCAGATCCAGCATGACATTTATGGCGCTGTGATTCTCGCGGCACCGCACGCTTTTTTTGACCGGCGACTGATCAGACGAGGCGACCACGCCCTGTTTTCGCAGCTCGAAATTGTGGGAGAGCTCGCGGCCCTGAACTACAATCAGCCCGACGCGGGATTGTGGGAACTCCGTGGAAAGACGCGTGTGCACACCTTTTCCAGTGCCATGTGCTGGGCGGGATGCGACCGTCTTGCCCGCATAGCCGCCCACCTCGGACTGCAGGACCGCGCGCACTACTGGCGGTCCACGGCGAACAGGATTCAGGCCGAGATAAATGCACGCTGCTACAACACGACGCTTCAGAGCTTCACGGCGACCATGGATGGAGATGTCCTGGATGCCAGCATGCTGCGGCTGGCCGAAATAGGTTTTGTTTCAGACCAGGACCCGCGCTTTGCAAACACCGTCACTGCGATCGAAAAGAATCTGCGCCGAGGCGATTTTATTTTCCGCTACTCGGAGACCGATGACTTCGGCGAACCGGAAAATGCATTTCTCGTATGCACATTCTGGTATATCAAGGCACTGGCACGTTTGGGCCGCCGCGAAGAGGCGCGGGAGCTGTTCGAATCGATTCTGCGGCAGAGAAACAGGCATGGACTCCTGGCTGAGGATATCGATCAGCGGAATGGCGAGCAGTGGGGGAATTTCCCCCAGACGTATAGCATGGTCGGAATAATCGACGTCGCGAGCCGCCTTTCGAGGCCCTGGGACGAAGCGTATTAACCCGTTGCCGGCAGGGAGGGAGCTGAGAGATCGGGGCTCTGTCGCAGCGAACTTATTTTCGTAACTTGTCAGTATGCCCCGCAACACTCACAGCCTAAGTGCAATCCTGGACAGGGTTCCGGATGCCATCTTCGTTGTGAACCGGAACTGGGAAATCACTTCCGTAAATGCGACCGGTGCCGCCCTGGTCGGCAGACGCCAGCCTGACCTTGTGGGGGCCGTCCTATGGAAGGCATATCCCGAGCTGAAGGGCACGCGTTTCGAAGTGAGTATCCGGAACGCGGTTCTTTCCGGCGCGGCGGCAACGGTTGAGGACTATCTCGATGTGTATGGGATATGGGCAGAGGTGCAGGCGTTTCCTTCCGGCGACGAGGTCACGATATATCTGCGCGACCGTACGGAGCGCCGCGAGGCAGAAGAAGCCGCGCAGTTCCAGAAGGCATTGCTCGAGGCGATGGATCAAGCTGTGATCGCGACCGATTCCTCAGGCGTAATCAAGTTCTGGAATCGCGCGGCGACAAAGCTGTATGGCTGGAAGCCGAATGAAGTCATCGGAAAGAATGTGCTCGACCTGATGATGAGCGAGGCTTCGCAGGCGCAGGGAGAGCAGATCATGAATGCCGTGAAACGCGGGAAGCGCTGGGCGGGTGAGTTCCCCTGCCGTCGGAAGGACGGTTCGGTTTTCATGGCCCACGTTACAGATGCACCTGTGATGGATGAAAGGGGCAAGCTCGTCGGAATAGTGGGGCTGTCGTATGATGTCGCTGCGGCTTCGGAGTGAATGGTTACACGTAGGACACGTAGCAGGCACGTAGGACACGTAGAAAAGCAGAAAATGGGGGAACTGCAACGACGCTTTTAAGTCCCGCGTGCAGTTCCCCCAAATCTTTTGTCGTTTGCAGTCCTACGTGTCCTACGTGCTACTACGTGTCCTACGTGTAACCCCGGTTACTTCGTCGGCGTTACCGTGAAATCATCCACATGGATATCCAGGTTGTGATTCACCCGGAGCCCAACGAAGCCCGTTGAGCCTGCGTGGGTCGGACCATCTATGGTAGCACGCGGCAGGCGATGCACTTCCTTGCCGTTCACCATGAAAAGCACATCGGTCGGAGTGAAGTCGATTCTCACAACGTTCGTGGCCTTTCCGCCTTCAGGCAGCTTGTTGATCGCCGCGTGCTCCGTCCAGGGAACGATCTTGTGCACCGTTGCGTCATCGGCGCGATGGTTGATCAGGTACTTGCCATCCTGGCGGACGAGAAAGTATCCGTAATTCTGTTTGGGTCCGTCGAGGTCATGTCCACCCGTGATGAGGCCGTAACCCTCCGGGTGCGTCGCTGCCTTGGTCTGCGTCATCGTGGCGCTTACTGAGTAGTTCCCGCTCGGACTGTTGGCAGGGTTCCAGTAAATGGCTGCCGGACCCGATGTCACATGAAATCCTTTGCCCATCGTGACGAACTTGGCGTCCGTGATCTTGCGACCCTGCTTCTCGGACTGCGGGTCGATGCGTCCCGTCCAGCCCGGCGCAGTAACTCCGCCTGTCGCAGTGACCTGATCGGGGTCGCTATTAGTCGCCGCCGCAGTCTGGGCTGGCTTTGATTCGGCTTGGGCAGGCTTCGATTCGGTCTGGGCGCACGCCACCGAAGCGCTGAGCGCCAGGAGGCTTAAAGAGAGAACGGATTTGTGCATTGAGTCTCCATTGGTGTTGGAAGGTTCCCTGGGTCTGAGGTTAGCGCCCGGTACGGGGTCCGCGCCAGTGGGCTTCGCAGCAAAACCCGCTTTCCTGCGGTCGGTTCCAGTCATACCTTGGGGCGTCCTTACTACCATAGAGAAATGGCTGAACTGATCGACAGACTGCAGGCCACCCTTGGCGAAGGATACAGGATCACCTCCGAGCTCGGCGGCGGCGGGATGTCGCGCGTTTTCGTTGCCGAAGAAGTGGAGCTGGGCCGAAGCGTTGTGATCAAGGTTCTCCCGCCCGACCTCGCGGCGGGGTTGAACGTGGACAGGTTCCGGCGCGAGATACAGATGGCGGCGAGGCTGCAGCATCCGCACATCGTACCCGTGCTGTCGGCCGGTGCGAAGGACGGCCTGTTGTACTACACGATGCCGCTCATCCAGGGGGAGACGCTCCGTGCGCGGCTCACGCGCGCAGGTGAGCTGCCGGTAAACGAAGCCGTGCGAATCATTCGTGAAGTTGCAGATGCCCTTGAGTACGCACACTCGAACGGCATCGTTCACCGCGACATAAAGCCGGAAAACGTCCTGCTTTCCGGCCACCATGCGCTTGTAATGGATTTCGGCGTCGCCAAGGCACTGAGCGAAGCAACCGGGCAGACCAACCTCACGTCGGTTGGCGTTGCGCTTGGAACTCCGACATACATGTCCCCGGAGCAGGCAACCGCCGATCCGATGACCGATCACCGGTCGGATATCTACTCGCTTGGCGTTATGAGCTACGAGTTGCTTACGGGGCGTCCGCCATTCACAGGGAATACTCCGCAACAGGTTCTTGCCGCCCAGGTGACCGAAAGCCCGAAGGCTATTACACAGCACCGCAGCAGCATCCCCCCGATTCTGGGGTCGGTTGTTATGCGGTGCCTCGAGAAGAAGCCAGCCGATCGTTTCCAGACGGCAGAGGAGATTCGACATCACCTCGAGATAGTGGGAACGCCAAGCGGCGGAATGACGCCGCACGCCACAGTACCTGTAAAGGCGATCCGCCCTTCCGCGTTTGGTAAAAAACGGGCCGGAGTAATCGGCGGCGTCGCCGCTGTTGTACTTCTTCTGGCGCTGATCGCCGGAAAATATCTTGGCGGCGAATCGAAATATGAGATGACTGACGCAGCGCAGCTTACCAATGATGCCGGCGCGTCAATTACTCCTGCGCTTTCGCCTGACGGAAAACTGCTCGCCTATGCCGGCGGAAATCCATCGGTGCCAGACATCTTCGTTCGCCAGCTCTCCGGTGGCCAGCCAATCCGTATCGGACTTGGAATCGATCCACAATGGTCCCCGGACGGGTCGAAGCTGATTTTCGTGAACGGCGAGGGAATCGTGGAAGCGCCTGCGTTCGGTGGTACGCCGCGCTTATTGGTCAGGCATGGCGGCGAATTCGTCACGACTCTAATGAGTCCAGCCTATTCGCACGACGGAAAACGCATTGCATACACCGATCGCCTTTCTCTTATTGTCGCCAACGCCGACGGATCCAATCCCAAGGTTATCCGGAAGGCATACGATCCTTATGCGGTGGCCTGGTCGCCGGATGATTCGCGCATCGCATTCGTGTCCGGCAACAGCTGGTTTGTGTACGGCCAATCGCAGTTTGGAAATCTTTCGCCGAGCGTCATCTGGGTTTCAAAGGCTGACGGCTCCGAGGCGGAGGCAATCACCGATAGCACGCACCTCAATGTCAGCCCCAGGTGGTCGCCCGACGGGGACGGAATTTTCTTCGTTTCGGCCATGCGCGGTGGCCGCGACCTGTATTACCAGCGCGTCAGCGGACTCAGCGCGCGAGGTGAAGCCCAGCGATTGACGACAGGGCTTAGCATTCACGGTATCACCGTCGCCGCCAATGGCAGCGTCGCCTATTCGGTTCTCGCCACTCGCGTCGGCATCTGGAAAATCCCGATCCCAGCCTCGGGTTCGGTGTCGGTCAGGCAGGCCGAGCAGATAACCTCGGGGAGCGAGCGCATCGAAGCGCTGCGGGTCAGTAATGACGGTCAGTGGATTGCCTTCGACTCCGACCGGTCTGGAAATTCGGATATCTACAAGCTCAAAGTTGACGGAACCGGATTGGAGCAGCTGACGACCGATCCTGCAGACGATTTCCGCCCCCGCTGGTCGCCGGACGATCGTCAGATGGTCCTGCATTCATGGCGATCGGGGTCGAGAGACGTACTCGTCATGAATTCTGACGGAACGGATCAGAAGCTGCTTGTCGGCGGGCCCGCGCATGAATGGGCGGATTCGTGGAGTCCGGATGGCAAGTATGTCGTGTTTTTCTCCGACCGTGACAAAGGGGCGTTCCAGCAGCTGTTCGTCGTGGAGACGTCAACCAAAGCCATCCGCAAAATTGGGGATGGAGGCGGAGCGGCCTGGGCGCCTGACAGCAAGGCTATCGCGTACATCGACGAAAAGGGGTCGTTGCGCATTGGTTCACTCTCTGGCGGTCACAAATTGATCTACGACGCCAAGGGGAGATGGGGTGCCGGTGATGTAGCAGCGTGGACCAGGGATGGAAAGTACATCTACTTCCGCGTTGATTCCGAAAAGAATTCCGACATCATGAGAATTGCTCCTGATGGGAGCGGGCTGCAGACCGTCGTAAGATTTGATGACCCGAGCCGAGTCTCATATCGCGTTGACTTCGCAGCCGACGAAAAGAATTTCTACTTCACGATCGGAAAGCACGAAGCAGACATCTGGCGTGTGCGCGTGACGCGGAAATAGACGCTTTGCCAGGGTTTGTCCGAAATCAGGTTAACCGCGCCGCGCTTCGCAGTCTCAGGAGGCGCGGTTCGCACGTACCGAGGTTCCTGCTCACCAACCGTGCAGCGATTCGTGAGGCGCTTCTGCGAAATCCCGTCATCGCCGACGCGGTGCGCGCCCACTCGCTGGAGAACGACGAAACCGAGGAAGCATCATGGCTTCGCGTGCAGTCCTACATCGACGAAATAGTCCCGTTTTTCAACATTCTCGCGTACTACCGGTTCGGTTACACAGTCAGCAAGTGGCTGCTCAACATGTTCTACAAGGTGTCTGCCGAACATCTGGCTCCGGATGCTGTGAGGAAAGTCCCACGCGATGCGATCGTGGTTTACCTCATGAACCACAGATCGAACGCTGACTATGTCCTCGTGGGATACGTGCTCACCGGCAAGGTCGCGATCTCCTATGCAGTAGGTGAATGGGCGCGCGCATTTCCGCTCGAATACATCTTCAAGAGCTTTGGCTCCTACTTCATTCGCCGTAACTACAGAGAGCCACTGTACCACACGGTGCTGGAGCAGTATGTACAGCTCATAACGAAGAACGGTATTACGCAGGGGATCTTCCCCGAAGGCGGACTCAGCCGGGATGGGAGGTTGCGGCCCGCAAAGATTGGTCTCCTCGACTACATACTTGGCGTTGCAAGAGACGAATCATTCCGCAAGCGCATGTACATAGTCCCCGTTGCAATCAATTACGACCGCGTACTGGAAGACCGGTCGCTGCTTCGCGAGCTGGCGTCACGGGAAGGCCGGGCCCGGACGCCCAGAACCACGCAGATGAAGGAAGTTGCACGCTACGTGTGGTGGAACGCGGCGAGGCTGGTCGCGCGCCGCTGGAAGAGGTATGGACGCGCGACCGTCAACATCGGTGAGCCTGTCCCCCTTGCGCCCTGGCTGGACGAGCAGGATCGCGCGACCGGCGGATTGTTCGCCATCGAGCGCCACCAGCGTCTCGCCAGAGTCCAGCTGCTTGCCGACGACATGATGAAGAAGATTGGCGCGATTGTGCCGGTGACTCCGGTAAGCCTTACATGCGCAGCAATACAGAGTTTCGACGCTCCCTTCATAACCCGGGAGAAACTTCTTCAGCGCATGACGGAAATGCGCGATGTGCTTCGGTCGCTGAATGCGAGCGTCATCCGCGCGGAGGGCGCAATCTCGGATACACTGGACCTTGCGATGCGGATGCTGCGAATGCGGCGCATGGTGTATGAATCTTCGAGCGGCATCGCGGTTTCCGAAGGCAACCGGTCGCTGGTCAGCTACTACGCGAACAGCATCGCGCACCTGCTCGGCCCCTTCGAGGCAGGTGTCCGCGAGCGCGACGCCCTGCCGGCAGATACTTTCTCCTTCTGAGCGTTAGGTGACTTTCTTCCGCGGCTTTTCCTGTGCCTCTCCCTTGATCGGGATCACGCTCACCTGACCGTCACCTTCCATCCGGGCATCGGCAACCTCTTCGATCGATTCCAGTCCATGTTCCCGGACAATGCTCAGAAGCTCCTCCTGCGTTATCAGTTCCTGACGAAGGCTTCGCCTGTTGATCTTGCCGTCCTTGATCAGGGAAAGCGATCGCGGGTGAGTCACCCGGGCAAACCACTTCCATCTGTAGGCAATGAAACTCAGGAGCCAGCTCCAGAAGAGTATCGTCGCAACGAGCAACAGGCCGTCAGTCACTGACCTGTAGTCAGCCGACATCCCGTTTTGTGCGGCATCGGCAATGAGTACCACTACCAGCAGGTCCGTCATACCCAGGGTGCCGGCTTCGCGCTGGAGCACCACCCTGAGGAGGACGAATATGCCGAGATAGATCAGGCTGCCCCGGATGAAGATTTCGAGTATCGGTGTGTCGATGGCGAACATCTGCGCCCAGTCGGGTGCGCGAAAGGCGGATGCTTGCAGAGCGGCTATGGTGGCATTCATCCCGCAAATGTCACGGCCCGGCGGCAAGTCAGCAAGACTAGGCGATCGCGCCATCCTCTCGTCGCCTGCGGCGGAGTGCAGCAGCGGAGACGAGCGATGCGAGGAGTGCTACGGGTAGAGGCTCCAGGAAGGTGAACGCAATTGCCACCACAGGATTCCTGTACATCTCCATCCACTTCTGCATATCAGCGATCTCCTTGTCGATCTCCGCCTGAGACTTGCCGCTGGACTTCGCCTTCTCGACCATGTGGGCTTCATACTCCTCGATGTAATTGGGAGCGATCTTGTCCTTGGCCAGTTCCCAGGTCGCCACATACATCACAGTGGCGACCAGTGAGATGAGCAGCCCAACCCCCAGCGCCCGAACGAAGCTGACGGTCCCTCCGTTGACATTGTCCCGGTATGACCTGACCCCGAAATAAACGAACAGTGCCGCAATGATCATTGTCGTGTATCCGACGATCATGCCGCGCTCGAACCCGATCCTGTCGTGGAAGGGAATCGTGGCGAGCATCAACAGCGACAGGACAGTGCCTGAGAGCAGCCCGAAGGTAAGAACGGTTTTCCTCATTTTGTAGCATCTCCGATGGAAGGTTGACTTGCGCCGCCAGAATAGGTGGGGCTGGCACCTGCGCGCGTCACCCGGACGGGTGATTTTCGCATTTTCTGCGATAAATCATTCTTTCAGGGGATGATTCCTGCCTGCTGGCCCAACAGAACTGCCTGCGTCCGCCGTCTGGCGTCCAGTTTTTCGAACAGGCGTCCTGAATGGGTCTTTACAGTGTTCTCGCTGACGAAGAGCTTGTCCGCAATTTCCCGGGTGCTCATGCCCATCGCCATGAGCTGAAGAATCTCGAGCTCTCGCGGAGTTATGCCCAGGCGGTCGAGGCTCGCCTGACTGGGCACGAAGGGTGAGGTCCGATCGACCGCGACCGGCACAGGGACCTCGACCTCCCTGACGACCACCCGCTCGCGGGCGGACGTGAGCCGGAGGCCCAGCCAGATGCCCGCAACCGTGAAAACGAGGGCGACCAGAGCCCCGTAGATCTCAACGGAGTGCTGGACTATCAGGTAGCGGTACTCCACCACGTTGAGGACCAGGATCAGGGCGCCGCCGAGGAGGCCGTAAAGGGCGATTGTCTTCTTCACGGGGTGAATTTAACTGCCACTTAAGAACTACCGGCCGGGGGCAGCTAGCTGGCTGCCAGGGGCTCGGGGCCGCCCCCGGCTGCCGGCTCCCGGCGTGCTGCTCCCAGCCTGTAGTTCTTAAGTGGCAGTTCCGTTGACTCCAGCCCCTCGAACGCCTATCTTACAAGGCTCTAGCGGCTCCGTTCCGGAGTCCAAAATTCATGTCGATCCATGGTAAATGCCGACAATTAATCAGCTCGTCCGACAGAGTCGTCGCGACGTTCTAAAGAAAGAAAAAGCGCCCGCGCTCAAGTCCAACCCGCAGAAGCGCGGTGTTTGCACCCGAGTATATACCACCACCCCAAAGAAGCCGAACTCCGCCCTCCGCAAGGTCGCGCGTGTCCGTCTCACCAACGGCTTCGAAGTCACCGCATACATTCCCGGCGAAGGACACAACCTGCAGGAGCACTCGATCGTTCTGATTCGTGGTGGTCGTGTGAAGGATCTTCCCGGAGTTCGTTATCACATCGTCCGCGGATCGCTCGATGCTTCGGGCGTGAACGGCCGCAACAAGAGCCGCTCCAAGTACGGCACAAAGAAGCCGAAAGCCGGAGCACCAGCTGGAGGTAAGAAGTGAGCCGCCGCAAAAAGTCCGTAAAACGCGTGATCCTGCCTGACGCACGCTACGACAGTCAGACAGTTTCCAAGTTCATCAACGTCCTCATGTACCAGGGCAAGAAGTCCACGGCCGAGCGTATCTTCTCGAGCGCCATGGACCTGGTAGAAAGCCGCACCAGCCAGCCTGGCGTGACGATCTTCAAGCAGGCGCTGACGAACCTCAAGCCCGCAGTCGAAGTGAAGAGCCGCCGCGTTGGTGGTGCCACGTACCAGGTGCCGGTCGAAGTTCGCCCGGATCGCCGCACGGCACTCGCGATGCGCTGGCTGATCTCATTCTCCCGTGACCGCAACGAGAAGTCGATGGCCGAGAAGCTGGCCGCCGAAGTCATCGCAGCGAGCAAGGGCGAAGGCAACGCAGTCAAGAAGAAGGAAGACACCCATCGTATGGCTGAAGCCAACAAGGCATTCGCCCACTATCGCTGGTAGCTCTCCCGTTCAGCAGAAACAGAGACCCCGCCAATCGGCGGGGTTTTTTGTTGGCTGAATCCTGAAACCCAATCCAGGCGTAAGGGATTTCAGCAGCTTGTGAACCCTATTTGGGGTGACGCTGTCCAAACCATTTGGGTACCTCAGTCATCTTACAGGTCTCGAACCTCAGCCTCATGAAAAAACTACAGTCCTTCCCGACATTAATAGTTGCGGCGCTTGTCGCGCTGCCCCAGGCGATCTCAGCTCAGACCACTCCCGGCCCGGACACACTCACTAAGAAGACCGCCCCAGCAACAGTGCGCTCGATGCGGGCGGCCCGGACTGCCACGCCCATTAAACTCGATGGCAATCTCGACGATCCGGCATGGGCGACGGTGAAGCCGGAAAGCGATTTCACGCAGAGCTACCCCAAGGCGGGGGAACCGGGCACCGAACGCACCGAAGTTCGCGTTCTATATGATGATGCTGCGCTCTACGTCGGCGTCCGCGCATTCGACTCGCGCACAGACTCGATTGCTGCACAGCTCGCCAGGCGTGATGCAACCGGCATCTATTCCGACTGGATCCACGTCGTCATCGACTCGTATCACGACCGGCGGAACGGATTCCGGTTCACCACGAATCCAAAAGGCGTGCAGAAGGACGTCCTGCACTCGGACGACCGCAACGAAGACATCAACTGGGATGCAGTCTGGGAAGTAGCTACGAGCGTGGACAAGGAGGGCTGGACTGCCGAGTATCGAATTCCATTTTCGCAGCTCCGTTTCGGCGGTGCCGCGAACGGCAAGGAGCGGACGTGGGGAATTCACGTGCAGCGCGATATCGCGCGCCGTGGCGAGCGGGTCACATGGAACCCATGGAAGCCTGCCGACCCGGGCTACCTCTCAATGGCCGGAGACCTCACCGGCATCAGCGACATTCCAATTCCGCGCCGCCTCGAGATTCTTCCATATGTGAGCACCAAGCTCACGCGTGCGCCTGGGAGCTCCGCAAATCCGTTCTACAAGACCAATGACGCGACGCCATCCATTGGAGGTGACGTCAAGCTCGGGCTGCCAAACGGTCTCACGCTGACAGCGACAGTAAACCCCGACTTCGGCCAGGTCGAGGTCGATCCAGCGGTGGTCAACCTTTCCGCGTTCGAATCGTTCTTCCCGGAGAAGCGGCCCTTTTTTGTCGAGGGCGCCAGCATCTTCAATCTTGGCAGTGTTCGCACCGGCCCCGGCTTCGGTAACCAGCAGATCTTCTATTCGCGGCGCATCGGACGGTCACCGCAGCGCTTCGCATCTGGCGAGTACGTCGATGCCCCGGAAGCGACAACGATTCTCGGCGCCGCAAAGCTGAGCGGCAAGACGGGACCATGGACAGTTGGACTGCTCGATGCGATCACCGCAGAGGAGAAGGCAGAGGTGGACAACGGCAGTGGCGTGCGAACGACTACGCCCGTCGAGCCGTTCACGAACTACCTGATTGGACGGGTACGCCGGGATCTGCGCGGGGGCCAGACACTCCTTGGGATTGGCGGGACCTCAGTGCTTCGCCGCGTTGACGACGCGGTGTTCAAAGATCTGCTCCGATCCAGCGCCAACGTGATCTCGGCGGATTTCGAGCACCGCTTTGCGAACAGGCAGTGGCTGCTCGCCGGCGCAATCAATCGTTCGGCGATTGCAGGGACTGCTCCGGTGATCGCCAATGCGCAGCGGTCGAGCGCCAGATACTATCATCGTCCCGACGCCGACTACCTGGAGCTGGACCCGAATGCCACATCGCTCACTGGCCACTCCGAAATTCTGGGGCTGACCAAGTCAGGCAACCTGAGCATGGGCTTTACGGCGAAGCAGGTGAGCCCCGGCTTCGAGGTCAACGATCTTGGATTCATGGGACGCGTGGACTACCGGAATCTTGGGGCGAACGTGTTCAAGAACAACGACACACCGGGTAAGCGGCTGCGCAACTTCTTCTACGGCGTGGGGACGAACCATGCGTGGAATTACGGTGGAGACAAGATCTGGACGAGCATGTTCGCGGAGCATGGCGGCACCTTCACCAACCAGTGGTATTACGGTGTCGGCGGTGAATACAACCCACCGCATGTAGACGATCGCATGACGCGTGGAGGGCCATTGGCCAAGCAGCCGGTGAATTACGGTCTGTGGTCGTGGGGCGGGTCTGACAACCGCCGCAGAATTCCACTCTACTGGAATTTCAACTACTTCGGCGATGGTGACGGCGGATACTACCGGTCGGTCTACCCAGGTTTTGACGTCCGTCCCAGGTCCAACGTGAAGATCAGCATCTCGCCAGGCTTCGAGCAGGGTCTCAATACCTTCCAGTTTGTTCGGGCGGTCACCGATGCCAGCGCGACAGGGACATTCGGCCGCAGGTACATCTTCGCTGATATCAGGCAGACCACGCTTTCAGCGAATATTCGGGCAGAGTTGACGCTTTCCAGAACGCTGTCGTTCCAGAGCTACCTGCAGCCGTTCGCCTCGTCCGGTGCGTATAGCCGGTTCAAGGAGCTGAAGACGCCTGCAACGCTCGACTATACCTTCTACGGTTCCTCGGGAACCACGATTTCCGCTGTAACGAGCGGTGATAAGATAGAGTCGTACACTGTTGACCCGGATGGGTCGGGTACGGCAGCACCGTTCTCGATCAGCAATCCCGACTTCCGTACGCAGTCACTGCGCGGCAATGCCGTTATGCGTTGGGAATATCGGCCGGGCTCTGCGCTCTTCTTTGTTTGGCAGCAGGAGCGAAGTGCATTTACGCCTCTGGAAGGAGACTTCAGGCTTGGTCGCGACACCCGTGACATGTTCGGACGGCCGAGCAATACCTTCCTGGTAAAAGCGACGTACTGGTTCGCTAGATAGATCATTGCGTTTGGAATGGCCACTGACGTGGCTACTGGGGAAATAAATGGGGCGGCCGAAGGCCGCCCCATTATTTCAGGATCAATGCGGCAGTGGGTAGTGGTCCGCATTCCCAGACGCCATAATTGAACAATGAAATTCAAAATGGTCATGGCGCTGATGTTGTTCACTTCGGCGGGCGCAGGCAGTCAGACTCCCGCAGAACAACTCGAGCTCGCCGAGCGGGACTTTCAGGCGGCCACGCTGCAGCGCGGGGTGGAAGGATGGAATTCCTTCTTCGCGGATAGCGGTGCTCAACTGCAAAACACTTCGCGCGTTGTCCGCGGGCACGCTGCAATTCGGAATCTCATGGGCGATTTTCTCGCGTCGAAAACCCAGCGCCTGATCTGGTGGCCCGTCGCCACGGAAATCAGTGAAAAGGGCGACATGGGATACACCTTTGGAGGGTCGGGAACCGTATCTGCCGATTCCACGGGAAAGCTCTCTATCGACGGGCGCGGAACCTACCTGACTGTGTGGCGGCTTCAGAAGAACGGCGCCTGGAAAGTGACTGCCGACATGGGCGGACAGGCCAGCGCCGCCGCTCTCGAGCGCGCGGCTGACACAACAGCGGCCAAGGAAATCACGCTGCTCGAAGCGGCCCGTGTTGACGCGGTTCAGGAGGCGAACCGGGCAGAGCTGGAACGCATCTATTCATACGACTTTCTCGGCATTCCGTTCGGCGCTTCACCCGTGGACAGGAAGACGTTGATCCCGCAGCTGGTACAAGGCAGCAGGCTCAGCTTGTCGCGAATCGAAGAAGTCCAGGCGACGGTCGCCGGAGAAACGGGAATAGTGCAGGGAGTCCTGCGGAGCACCGGAGACGAGGGCGCCATTACGCGCACTTCCTTCCTGCATATCTACGTTCGTCGGGCAGGAAAGTGGGTGTTCGTCAGGGGAGTCTCGAATCGTCTCAAGTAGGTCATTGCGCTTCACCTGACGCGGAGTGGTATTACTGTAAGCAGATCTACACCAACCCCCAGGTATATGGCTTCGCCACGTCCAATTCGCGCGATTGCACTTGCAGTCGTCCTGTTTCTCCTTCTTGCTGTCCTTCCCGCGAGCGCGGGTTTTCTCACCGACTGGTTCTGGTTCAAGGAAATCGGATATCAGGTGGTGTATTCGAAGGTTCTGGCGGCGCAGAACATCCTCTTCATTCTTGCGGCCGCGATCTCTTTTGCGATCCTGTACCTGAACTTCAACATCGCGCGCGGGGGAAGGTCCCAGCTGCCGGTCATGTACCAGGTACACCCCCAGCAGCCTGCTATCGACATATCGGGGGCGCTCAGGCGGATCCCGATGCTCCTGGCGTTCGCAGCCTCGATCATGTTCGGCTTCGTAGGATCGTCCCAGGCAATGGGAGTCCTGCAGCTGCTGAATCGCGTTCCTTTCGGTGCGGTCGATCCCGCTTTCGGGCGAGACATCGGCTGGTTTGTATTCGTGCTTCCGCAGGTTTCTACCTGGCTCGGAGTGCTGCGGACCCTGCTCGTTCTTTCACTTTTTGGGTCGCTGCTGCTGTACCTGTTCCGCGGCATGTTCCACGTCAAGCCGCGCGCAAGAATTGACGAGCCCGCTGCCAAGCACATCGCAATCCTGATTGCTCTGTTCTTCCTCACCAGCGCGCTGCAGATATGGCTTGTCCGCATTCCAGGTCTGGTTTATTCGACCACCGGTCCGCTGGTTGGCGCGAGCTACACTGACCTGCACGCTCGCTATCCGGCGATGCACCTCACGGCCATTGCGGCGGTGCTTGCCGCGGTGATGGTGATTTACGGGATGCTGCGTCAGAAGCTTGCCTTCTATACGGTGCTGGCGGCCGGCAGCTACTTCGTGTTCTCGGTGGTCGTAGGCGGCCTCTTTCCGGCAGCCATGCAGCGCTTTGTTGTCGCTCCGACCGAACTAACGAAGGAAGCGCCACAGCTCCAGCGGTATATAAGCGCAACCCGCCGTGCCTGGGATCTGGACTCAGTGGAGACGCGTGACCTGAATGGAGTTGGCAATCTCACGCTCGATGACATTCGCTCCAATGCGGCGACAATCCAGAACGTGCGGCTCTGGGACCGCGAGCCTCTGCTCCAGACCTTTGGCCAGCTTCAGGAGATACGTACTTACTACGACTTCGTGAATGTGGACGATGACAGGTACATGGTTGACGGGAGGTACCGTCAGATCATGCTCGCGCCCCGTGAGCTGAATTCGGCATCTTTGCCTACGCGCAGCTTCATCAACCAGCACCTGACGTTCACGCACGGAATGGGACTGACCCTGGGACCCGTGAACGAAGTTACCAGCGAGGGACTGCCGGTTCTCTTCGTGAAGGATCTCCCGCCAGTGTCAACGGTATCGCTCAAGGTCACCCGTCCCCAGATCTATTATGGCGAGCTGACCGACGAACATGTCTTCGTCAACACCAGGCAGCCCGAGTTCGATTACCCATCGGGCGACGCCAACATCGCCACAAAGTACTCGGGAACGGGTGGTGTTCCGGTCGGCAATATCCTGAAGCGTGCGCTCTTCGCAATTCGGTTCGGTGCACTGAATATCCTGCTGTCTGGTGATATCAGCTCAGAAAGCCGGGTGATGTACGACCGGCAGATCAAGCAGCGCGTGGCGAAGGCACTGCCATTCCTGACCCTGGATGAAGATCCCTACATCGTCATTGCCGAAGACGGGAAGCTCAAGTGGATCGTGGACGGGTACACGTCCACCACGCGGTATCCGTATTCGTATCGCATGGACAATGGCATGACGTACATGCGCAACAGCGTGAAAGTCGTAGTGGACGCCTACGATGGTTCGCTGGAGAGCTACGTAGCCGATGCGGACGATCCAATGATCAGGATGTACGCGAACATCTTCCCGGGAATCTTGAAGCCTTTGTCGGCGATGCCCGCGCATCTTCGCGCGCACATGCGCTATCCGCACGACCTGTTCAGGGTTCAGTCCACTCTGTACACGGTGTTCCACATGAGCAACCCGACGACCTTCTACAATCGCGAGGATCAGTGGCAGCTTCCGTCACTGGACAACCAGCGCGAATCGGCAGACAGATTCACGCGCCACCTGATCATGCGCCTGCCGGAGGAAAAGACCGCGGAGTACATCTACATGGCGCCATTCACTCCGCGCGGAAAGGACAACCTGGCTGCATGGATGGTCGCGCGGAATGACGGCGAGCACTACGGAAAGCTGCGCGTCTATCGCTTTCCAAAGCAGAGCCTGATTTACGGTCCCAAGCAGATCATGTCCCGCATCAACCAGGACACCGAGATCTCGCGCCAGCTGACACTCTGGGACCAGCGCGGATCACAGGTGCTCCGGGGCGACCTCATGGTCATTCCAATCAACGAGGCGCTGCTGTACGTGCAGCCGATCTACCTGCGCGCCGAAAATGGGAAGATTCCGGAGTTGAAGCGGGTGGTAGTCGCATTCCAGAACCGCGTGGTGATGGATGAGACGCTGGACATTGCGCTGACTCGTGTGTTCGGGGGAAGCGCGGGTCTGCCGCCGGCTGCCCGGGCTGATACGTCGGCCGCTGCCATCGCACCGGTCACCTCGACGCCCGAAAGTTCGCCACTGATCCAGCAGGCGCGGGAGCATTACGATCGCGCAATTGCTGCGCAGAAGGCGGGAGACTGGGCGACGTACGGGGAGGAGATCAGGAAGCTTGGGGAGGCGCTGAGGCAGCTCAACAGATAGGGGCAGCATACGGCCGTTGGCTATTGGCTGACTGACGCTATTGGCTATTGGCCTTTGGCTGGGGCAGGTGGCTGTCTTGGCGACTCTATGCGGTTTAGCAGTGAGCACAACATTCGCCGGGTTCGTGCAAGGTCGTCTCGAAGCAACGCGCATTGTTTCGCGTGTACGACGCCGAGGTCGTTGGCAAGTTGAAGATGGTATTCCAGTTCCGCGGCAGATGCGGCCGCGTACCTGAGGAAGCGACTGAAGTCGCGTTCGCTTTTTTGAGCCCGTCCTTCGACGATATTGGCTGGCACTGACATGGCTGCGCGAACAATCTGATTCCTGAGCGGTGCATGGTGCCGCGACCTTATCGAGACCGCCAGCCGATTCGCTTCCAGGGCGACGGCGTGCGCCTCTTGCCAAACGGTCAGTTTGGTATGGTTGCTCATGCCGGAATGTGATGGATGATGAAGCGCGGAACGCCATCCAACAAAAAGCCGCATCACCAGTTCGTGACGCGGCTTGAGCCAACAGCCAACAGCCTTTAGCTAATAGCCAAAAGCCGTATGTTGTCTTTCTCTCTAGCTAGATCTGGCCCTGTGACGGTGCAGCAGCCCTACCTCTGCCAGCATTCCGCGAAGCTCTTGCCGCGCGCTGAACTTCGATCTCGGTGTCCTCAGCCTCCATGTGCGACTTCAGCTTCTGCCAGGTAGTCGACGACGGCTCCTCGACGGTCACGAGCGTCACGTCCATCTCGGCGTTGTGATAAATCGCAAATTCGCTTCCGATCGTCAGGACAGAACGAGTTGCGTCATCCCCAAGGATGATCCGGCGCTGGATTCCGTGAACGGTTTCCTTGCGGTTCGGGGCCTGTACCGTCACGCTGATGTTCTCGAGCGGGCGAAATGGGCCCTGGCCATCACGGAAATACATGCGTTCGCGCTTCTTTGGGGAGCTCGGCTTTTTGCTCATTCTGTCATTTTGGAAGCCAGACCCGGGCGTTGGACGCCTATCGAGACTGTAGACTTGAGGCTGGAGATGCGCAGGATGGGAAGATTTTGCGCGCTCGGATTGACCTTGAAAGATACCACTTTTTGACCCTTCTGGCAACGCAGACGGCCCCGAAGGACGGTTAAGGGCCCCATAAACAGGTGTACGCTGCCTTAGAACTATTGGCTTGTGGCCTCCGGTAAACGGTGACATTTTCGCCCTCCCCCCTTTGCCTACTCTAAGGTATGCGGAAGGGTCAAAAATCCGCTGAGGTTGAATGAAATACGCTGATGTACGGAACTACGTGGATGGCTCCTTCGTAAAGTCCGACCGGGAGTTTATCGACGTCATGAATCCGAGCGATGGCTCGGTGATTTCCCGCGTGCCTTTGTCCACGCACGAAGATCTCAACATCGCAGTACAGAGCGCGCGCCGCGCCTTTCCAGGGTGGGCCGCGACGCCAATCAAGGAGCGGGTCCAGGTATTCTTCAAGTACAAGGCACTGCTCGAGAAGCACATCGACGAGCTCGCAGAGCTTGTAACCGAGGAGAATGGCAAGATCCACAGCGAGGCGCGCGCGGAAGTGCTCAAGTCCGCGGAGCTTTGCGAGTTCGCCACATCACTCCCGCAGATCGTGACCGGCGAAGTACTGGAAGTGAGCCGCGGCGTAGAGTGCAGGATCGAGAGATACCCGGTCGGCATCGTCGCCTCGATCACGCCGTTCAATTTTCCGAACATGGTGCCGAACTGGTCCATTCCAAATGCGCTGGCACTCGGCAACTGCATGATCCTCAAGCCGTCCGAGCTGGTACCCCTGAGTGCCGGAAGAATCGCGGAGCTGCTGAAGGAAGCGGGCCTGCCCGAGGGCGTCCTGCAAATCGTGCACGGCGGCAAGGAGGCCGTGGAAGCAATCTGCGATCACCCGGAGATTGCTGCAGTAAGCTTTGTGGGTTCCACTAAGATCGCCCAGGTGGTGTATCGTCGCGCGACTGCCACACTGAAGCGCTGTCTCGCGCTTGGGGGTGCAAAGAATCACCTCATCGTCATGCCCGACGCGAATCCGGAAATGACGTCCAGCAATGTGGTGGCTTCCATGTCAGGATGTGCAGGGCAGCGGTGCATGGCGGCGTCCGTGATGCTCGCTGTCTCGCGCACCGACCATATCATCCAGCAGGCTGTGGAGCACGCCAGGAACATGGTGCCCGGGAAGGACATCGGTCCTGTCATCTCCGAGCAGGCGAAGAACCGCATTATCGGCTACATCGATGAAGCCGAGCGAATGGGGGCGAAGGTCCTGGTGGATGGAAGGCATACAACGGTCAAAGGAAAGGAGGGCGGATTCTACATCGGCCCCACGATCATCGATCATGTAAAACCGGACATGCGCATTGCGCAGGAAGAAGTCTTCGGCCCCGTTCTCGTGATCATACGCGCTGGCAGCGTTGATGAGGCGCTGAACGTGGAGAACGCGTCCCCCTACGGAAATGCTGCTTCCGTTTTCACCGAGAGCGGCGGCACCGCCCGTTACGTGATGGAGAGAGCGAACGCTGGCATGGTCGGCGTGAATGTCGGCGTTCCGGTTCCGAGAGAGCCGTTCTCGTTCGGTGGCTGGAACGACTCCAAGTTTGGAGTAGGTGACATTACCGGCCGCGGCTCGATTGAATTCTGGACGCAGGCCAAGAAGATGACCACGAAGTGGAGCAGGGAAGCCGGCACCAACTGGATGTCCTAGTACTGCAGGAAATCACTCGAGGAGAAAGTCAACAATGGCAGACCGTTCCGTAACGTTTACCGGAATAAAGTTTGAAAATCCCTTCCTGCTTTCGTCGGCACCACCGACGGAGTCGGAATCGAATATCATGCGCGCGTTCGACGCGGGCTGGGGCGGCGTGGTCACGAAGACCATCGGGCTGCATCCGGTCGTCAACGTCTACGGTGCAAAGGCGAAGTTCATGCGCACCTCCGCGGAAGACGCATTCGTTTCGATGAAGAAGCGGCCGGGCGCGGCGCTGCACTCATCGTGGAACTGGGAGCTCATCTCCGACAAGACGCTGGACTGGTGGGAGCCCCGCATTCGCCGGATCAAGGAAGCGCATCCCGGCAAGGTCCTGATCGCTTCGATCATGGCCGGCTCAGGAAACGACAAGGAGCTGCAGAACTGGCAGAAACTCGCGCAGGCGTGCCAGGAAGCGGGCGCCGACGGTCTGGAGCTGAACTTCTCCTGCCCCCACATGGACCGAAAGGACATGGGCTCGAACATCGGGAAGGATCAGGGACTCTGCTCGGTTGTGACCGAGGCCGTGAAGGAAGTGTCGAAGATTCCGGTCTGGTGCAAGCTCACGCCTGCGACCTCGGATATCGTCGTAGAGGCTGCCGCAACATTTCGCGGTGGCGCGGACGCCATAGTGTCCTCCAACACATTCCCGTCGCTTCCGCTAATCGATGCGGAGACACTCGAGTTCGAGATCAACGTTGACGGTTTGGTTTCCAGTGGAGGCCTGGGTGGCCCCGCGATCCTGCCTATCTCGCTGGCGAAAATGGCATCGCTAGTGAAGGCGTTTCCGGACAAGTCCTTTTCGGGCATCGGCGGAATCTCCGATTTCTCGCAGGCCCTTTCGTACTTCCTGCTCGGGTGCGGAACGGTGCAGGTCTGTACTGCGGCCATGCTCGATTCGGCAATCGGACCGAATGTCATCAAGCGGCTCAATGCGGGTCTTGACGCCTTCCTCGAAAAGCATGCCGACAAGGGATGGAAGAGTGTCGAGGATTTCCGCGGAATCCGTCGTGACAGAATTGTGTCGCAGTCCGAGATCCGTCGTCCCGCGGCCGACGACTATCATGGCGGTTATGAAGTTGAAGGCTACGCAAAACCGGACGAGGCAGCTGTAACAGCGTGATTCCACGGGCGGCATTCGCAGTCGCGCTCGCCGCTTCGGCGGCGTGCGCGTCCATGACCGGTTATCGCGTCGCCTTCAACGGCGAGCAGACCGGATACCGCCCCGAGGACACGCCGTCGATCTACATATTGCCGAACTCGCAGTCTCTGGAGCGCACCCTGGATATCGAGTCGCGCAGGATGGTTGAAGCCGCCCTCCGGCAGATGGGGTATCCGATTACGACCGAGTCGAAGGCCGATGTGTTTCTGCTTGTGGAGGCGTGGATAGAGAACAAGGAGGTGCAGTCCACGGCTTCGATGATTCGACCGCAGTCTGTGACCGTCGTGAAAGAGCCAAACGGCACGACGCGGACGGTCAGAATGCCGGAGCGCGCGCTCAGCTTTCCCGTTTCGGTGCAGTTGAAGTACCCGCGCATGTCCATGATCGCGATTGACGGCAGGCAGTTCAGGAACAGCTCAGAGGCAAGGATACTCTGGCGTGGAGATACAATCGTACCTCGTGGCGAACTGCTGCTGAATGAAGCCGTGCCGTATCTGCTCTTTCCCCTGATCACCTCCTTCGGCACACAGAGCAAGGGTGTGACACTCGTAGAAGTTTCAAGCCAACAGGCAATGGGATTCAAATGACAACCAGTGCAGCAGCAGAAGTAGAAATGCCTCCCTGCGGCCATGTGCCGGCTCCATACAATGGACCGTCGCGCGCCGAGATTCTCGCCATGCGGAAGCAGTACACGAACCCCGCGATCTTCACCCTGTACAAGGATCCGCTGCTAATCGTCGAGGGCCATATGCAGTGGCTGTTCGACGAGACGGGTCGCCGGTACCTGGACCTGTTCGCAGGAATCGTCACGGTTTCCTGTGGCCACTGTCATCCCAAAGTGGTGAAGGCGCTCACGGACCAGGCGGAAACGCTGCAGCATGCGACGACCATCTATCTGCATCCCAACTTTCCCATGATGGCGAAGAAGCTCGCCTCGAAGATGCCGCCGGGACTGGACGTCACCTATTTCACCAACAGTGGAAGCGAAGCGAACGATCTGGCCGTTACGATGGCGCGACTGTACACCGGCCATTCGGATGTGATCGGCGTCCGGAACGGTTACCATGGCGGCAGCCCGAGCGCGATGGGACTCACCTCCCACAACACCTGGAAGTACCCGCTGCCGGGAGGCGGAGGCGTCCATCACGCAATCAGCCCAGATCCATACCGCAGTCCATTCGAGGGAACCCCGGAGGAGATTGCACGCAAGAGCGCCGAGGACATCCTTGGCATCATCCGATTCTCCACTCCCGGAAAGATTGCCGCGTTCATAGCCGAGCCGATCCAGGGAGTGGGAGGAGCCACGCACGGCGCGAAGAATTACCTCAAGGAAGCGTACAGGATCGTGCGCGAGCATGGCGGCATGTGCATCGCGGATGAAGTCCAGACTGGATTCGGCAGGACCGGCGACCACTACTGGGGATTCCAGAACTTCGACGTGATTCCCGACTTCGTCACGATGGCCAAGGGAATAGGCAACGGAGTTCCACTCGGTGCGGTGACGACGAGGATGGATATCGCAAAGACGCTGACTCAGCGCATTCACTTCAACACGTTTGGCGGAAACCCTGTGTGCATGGCCGCGGGCCTCGCCGTCCTCGACGTGATTGACGAGGAGGGTCTCCAGCAGAACTCGAAAGTTCTCGGCAAGCGGTTCAAGGATGGCTTTGCGAGAATGCAGAAGAGCCATTCACTCCTTGGGGATGTGCGCGGAATGGGTCTGATGCTTGGCGTCGAGCTGGTCCGCGACAGGACCACCAAGGAACCGGCGAAACAGGAAACGCTGGATGTTCTCGAGGCTGCCCGAGAGATGGGCGTGCTGGTTGGCAAGGGAGGCCTGGACGGCAACGTGCTCAGGATCAAACCTCCCATGTGCATAACGGCGGATGACGTGGACTTCGCGCTCGACGTCTTCGACCGGTCACTTTCGATGGCGGGTGCCTGACGTGCAATTCGACAAGATCATTAAGGGCGGGAATGTCGTTACTCCGGCGGGGGCGTTTGTCGGAGACATCGGGATTACCGGTGAAAAGATTTCGGCGATTGGCGCCGAGCTGGAGTCGAGCAATGCGCACATTATCGACGCCCGCGGGCACCATGTGATTCCGGGAGTGCTCGATGTCCACGTGCATCTCGAGCTGCCGTTCATGGGTGCAGTGTCTGCCGACGACTACCGCACGGGCACCCGGGCAGGCGCGCGCGGCGGTGTCACGACCGTCATCGATTTTGCGATTCCGTATGCAGGCGAATCCCTGAACGACGCCGCCGACAACTGGATGAAGAAGGCCGAGAGCAAGGCGCTCATCGATTACACCTTTCACATCTGCATAACCCGGTACGACGAGCACAAGGACCAGATACAGGGCATGGTCGAGCGTGGGTTCACCACGTTCAAGGAGTTCATGATCTACGCCTCCGAGGGCTGGCAGTCCGATGACCGGGCGCTGTTCGGGACGCTGGAGCAGATGAAGAAGCATGGAAGCATGCTTCTCGTTCACGCGGAGTCATCGAGGGTTCTCGACGAGCTGATCGAACGGAATCACACCCCTGAACTGATGAAGAAGTATGGTGCGCAGCTGCACGCCATGACCCGTCCCAACTTCATCGAAGCGGAAGCCATCCAGCGGGTGGTGCAGTGGAGCGAGGCTACAGGCGGACAGCTGTACATCGTCCACATGTCAACCGGTGAGGGCGCGGACATCATCAAGGCGGCGCAGGCGCGCGGGGTTCCGGTTGTCGCCGAGACGTGCGCACAGTACCTCGTTCTCGACGATTCCGTTTTTGCGCGTGAGGACGGTCACCTGTTCGCCTGCTGCCCGCAGCTCAAGAAGCCAAAGGATGTTCAGCGCCTCTGGGAAGGCCTGAAGAGCGGCGAGGTCTCGGTCGTGTCAACCGACACATGCACTTTCACGCGCGAGCAGAAAGCCATGTGGAAGGGCGACTGGACAAAGATTCCCATGGGAATGCCGGGACTGGAGACATTGCTCCCGATCACATACACGGAGGGCGTGCTCGCCGGACGCATCACGCTGGAGGAGATGTCGCAGAAGCTGAGCACGAACCCGGCGAAGCTGATGGGCCTGGCGCCTCGCAAGGGTGCGATTCAGGTAGGGGCGGATGCGGACATCGCAATCATTCATCCAACGAAACGCATCAAGGTCGATCCAAAGACGATGGAGACCAATGCTGACTGGTCGCCATTCGAGGGAATGGACCTCGCAGGATTTTCGCGCACTACCATTTCGCGCGGCGACGTGATTGTTGACGACTACAAGGTCGTGGGCAGGGAAGGCCGCGGAAAATGGCTGCCGCGCAAGACTGCGGGAATGAAGCAATGAGCCCGCAGGTCGAACATGCAGATGGCCGGGTCGAGCTGACCGACACATCCCGTGTGGATGCCAGTCCGCTCTCGAACGAGGACCTTGCGCCCGTACCGCTGGCAGAGCGAACCTGGACGACCTACAACTATGCGGCGCTGTGGATAAGCATGGCGCATTGCATCCCGACCTACATGCTCGCATCGGGTCTGCTTGCCGCGGGAATGAACTGGAAGCAGGCCCTTTTTACGATCCTCCTCGGCAACACGATCGTCCTGATTCCAATTCTTCTCAACTCGCATCCGGGGACGAAGTACGGTATTCCGTTCCCGGTGTTCGCGCGCGCGTCATACGGAACAATAGGTTCCAACCTTCCCGCGCTGATGCGCGCGGTCGTGGCCTGTGGATGGTTCGGCATCCAGGCGTGGATTGGCGGCGAGGCGCTCAACACTTTCTTCGCAGTCCTGATTCCCGGGTGGGACACACTGCTTCCGGGCAGCTTCGACGGTCACACTACAACCGCATGGATCTCGTTCCTGCTTTTCTGGGGAATGAATATCTGGATCATCTTCAGGGGGATGAATCTCCTGCGCCATGTAGAGAACTGGGCGGCACCTTTCGTCCTCATCATGGCGGCCATCCTCCTCTGGTGGGCGATCGACCAGGCCAATGGGCTGGGACCGCTGCTCCAGGACCGCGGAAAATTTCACACCTTCGCGGAATTCTTTCCCGTCTTCGTCCCGTCGCTCACCGCAATGATCGGCTTCTGGGCCACGCTGTCGCTGAACATGCCCGACTTCACGCGCTTTGGACGCAGCCAGCGTGAACAGGTGATAGGCCAGGTTGTGGCGCTGCCTGCCACCATGACCGTTTTCGCGGCTATGGGCGTACTGATCACCAGCGCGACGGTGATCATTTATGGTGAGGCGATCTGGGATCCGGTCAAGCTGGTTGGAAAATTCCAGGCACCCGTCATAGTCGCCATATCGATGTTCACCGTGGTCGTCGCCACGCTCGCGGTCAACATCGCAGCCAATACCGTTTCACCGGCGAACGATTTCGCGAACG
This sequence comes from Gemmatimonadota bacterium, assembly GCA_036676795.1. Classification (GTDB taxonomy): domain Bacteria; phylum Gemmatimonadota; class Gemmatimonadetes; order Gemmatimonadales; family Gemmatimonadaceae; genus UBA4720. The sequence continues at coordinate 4,464 of JAKFCC010000032.1, read as the reverse complement.
TGTTTCCCCGGCACATCAACTTCCGGCGCGGCGGACTGCTTACCGGGGTACTTGGAATCATCATGATGCCCTGGCGGCTGCTGGCCGATCCATCCGGCTACATATTCAACTGGCTGCTCGGGTATTCCGGCGGACTGGGATCGATAGCAGGGGTGCTGATTGCGGATTACTGGCTGGTGAAGCGCACCCGGCTTCAGCTCGAGGATCTCTATCTGACCAATGGTGAATACCGGTACAGCAACGGCTGGAACTGGGTGGGCGTCATCGCCACTCTCGCAGGCTGCGCACTCGCCTGGGGCGGGCTGGTGATACCGTTTCTGAAACCGCTGTACAATTACGCATGGTTCGTTGGCTTCATAGTCTCGGGCGGCGTGTACTATCTCCTTTCACCGCGCCGTGCCGCTGCCGCGGAAGCGCAACTCACAACAACCTGACCAGGGAATAATGTCTCGTATTGTAAAAGCCGGTCTCATTCAGGCTACCCACGCCTGCGGCACCGACGAACCACTGGAAACCATTCGCGAGGCGAACGTCGCCAAGCATGTGAAGATGATCGAGAAGGCGGCAGACGAGGGGGTGCAGATCATCTGCATGCAGGAGATCTTCACGGGCCCCTACTTCTGTGCGGAGCAGAGCACCCGGTGGTACGACTCGACGGAAAAGATCCCCGACGGTCCTACCACGCGCGCCATGCAGGAGCTGGCCAGAAGGCACAAGATGGTGATCGTCGTGCCGATCTACGAGGAAGAGTCAACAGGTGTGTATTACAACACCGCCGCGGTTATCGATGCGGACGGCACCTTCCTCGGGAAGTACAGAAAGAACCACATCCCTCATGTTGCGCCCGGATTCTGGGAAAAGTTCTACTTCAAGCCCGGCAACCTGGGTTACCCGGTCTTCAAGACCAAGTATGCGGACGTGGGTGTCTACATCTGCTACGACCGCCATTTCCCGGAAGGCGCGCGTGAGCTCGGGCTGGCTGGCGCCGAGATTGTGTTCAACCCCTCGGCGACGGTGGCGGGCCTGTCGGAGTATCTGTGGAAGCTGGAGCAGCCCGCGCATGCCGTTGCCAACGCGTATTTTGTCGGGGCAATCAACCGGGTCGGGTTCGAGCAGCCGTGGAACATCGGCGAATTCTATGGACAGAGCTATTTCTGCAATCCACGCGGCAAGATTGTGGCTGAGGCCAGTCGCGACAAGGACGAGCTGGTTACTGCCGAGCTTGATCTGGACCAGATTCGTGAAGTGAGAAATACATGGCAGTTTTTCCGGGACAGACGTCCGGAAACGTATGGTGGCATCACCAGGGCCTGACGATGCCGATGTTTCGGAAGTCGCAGTTTCGCTGGGATTGCGATGAGTGCGGCGTACCGTTCTACGCCGGAGACGGCGGAGTGTGCATGACGTGCAAACGCAGCCTTTGTGAGCGACATTTCTATGGTTCGAGGCTGAGCAGGATCCTGGCGACGTTCAGGCCGGTGAGGCAGTGCGTTACCTGTGCGGCGAAATCCGCGCGCTAAAGGAGAAAGAGCGAAATGGCAAACGAGCCAATGCTGGTAATCACTGCCGGTGACATTCAGGGTCGCCGGATAGTGAAGTATCTGGGGATCGTGACTGGTGAGGCGATCATGGGCGCGAATATCTTCCGCGACATTTTCGCCTCGATTACCGACATCGTGGGCGGCCGGTCGGCCGTATACGAGAAGGAACTGAATACGGCGAAGGACCTCGCCATGCAGGAAATGAACTGGGAGGCGGAAGCACTGGGCGCAAACGCGATTATCGCGGTTGACCTGGACTACGAAACAATCTCAATGGGAAAAGGCGGAGGCATGCTGATGGTCAGCGCCTCCGGCACGGCTGTTATCTATGAGTGAGATTCTGTAACGATGAGGGGGGTGGCATGATGAAGGAGTATGACAGTAATGACATCCGGAACATCGCAGTAGTTGGACATGGAGCGAGCGGGAAGACCACACTGGTCGACGCGCTCGCTTTCGTTTCTGGGTCATCCAAGCGGCACGGTTCGATCCGGGATGGAACGGCGCTCACCGATTTTTCGCCAGAAGAAGTGGAGCGGGGGTTTTCGATCAGCCTTGCGTGTGCCTACGCCGAATGGATGGCGACGAAGATCAACCTGCTCGATACACCGGGCTATCTGGATTTTCAGGGTGAAGCGATTGCGGGGCTTGCTGCGGCGGATGGCGCACTCGTTGTTGTCAGCGCAACCTCCGGCGTCGAGGTCGGCACCGAGCGGATGTTTCGCGAGGCAGTGCGGAGACGCGACCCTGTTCTCGTGGTCGTTTCGATGATGGACAAGGAGCACGCAAGCTTTGACAGTGTTTACGAGGATGTCCGCGCCAAGTTCGGGAACAGGGTCATTCCGGTCGAAGTTCCGATCGGCGAAGGTGCGAACTTCTCCGGGATTCTCAACCTGTTCGACCGCAAGGCGCACCTGTTCAAGAAAGGCACAAAGAGCGGAGACTACAGCGAGGTCGATGTGCCTGCGGACCAGAAAGAGAGGTTTGACAGGTATTACGAGCAGCTGATCGAGACGATCGCAGCCACGGACGACACGCTGCTGGAGCGCTATCTGGGGGGAGATGAGATTTCCCGGCAGGATGCACTGACGGCAATGAAGGAAGCGATGAAACGCGGTGAGCTGTTCCCGCTCTTCTGCTGTTCCGCCGACCTTACCTACGGGACACAGGCGCTGCTGACAAAAATCGTCGAGCTGATGCCGAGCGCTTACGAGATGGAGGAGCTGCACGCTTTCACCGGTTCGGAAGGCGAGCGAACGGTTGAAATCCACGCGAAAGACGACGCGCCCTTTGCGGCCCTTGTGTTCAAGACGGTTTCAGAGCCGCATGTGGGAGACGTGCTGTACTTCCGCACCTTTTCGGGCAGCGTTCGAAATGGCCAGGAGATATTCAACGCGACCAGCGGAGGCGCGGAAAAGCTTTCGCACCTTTCAGTGGCGCAGGGCCGCGAGCGCAATGAGGTGAACGTGCTGCATGCCGGCGACATAGGCTGTGTGGCGAAGCTGAAAAACACCCACACGAACGACACCCTTTCAACGCGCGAGCATCCTGTGAGGCTGCCGCAGATCGAATTTCCTGAACCGCGCGTCGTCTTCGCGGTGCACGCCGCTTCGCGGGCTGACGAGGAGAAGCTCCAGCAGGGTCTGCATCGCCTGCACGATGAGGATGTTTGCTTCCAGACTCACTACAACGCGGAGACCCACGAAACCATCGTTGCGGGACTCGGCGAGCGCCACCTGGAGGTGGCGATGTCCCGGCTCAAGCGAAAATATGGCGTCGGTGCGCTGCTCGAAAAACCGAAGATTGCATATCGCGAGACGATCCTCGGAAAGGCTGAAGGGCAGGGACGACACAAGAAACAGAGCGGAGGCAAGGGACAGTTCGGCGACTGCTGGGTTCGCATCGCACCCATGCAGCGCGGTGCAGGGTACACCTTCTCGAGCGGCGTAGTTGGGGGGTCGATCCCCTCGAAGTTCATCCCGGCCGTAGACAAGGGAATTCAGGAGGCTTCCGCCAGGGGAGTCCTTGCCGGGTATCCGATGGTCGATTTCAAGGCGGAAGTGTACGACGGCTCATATCACTCGGTTGACTCCAACGAGATGTCGTTCAAGCTGGCCGGGATACTCGCGTTCAAGACGGTTGCCCCCAAGTGCAAACCGATCCTGCTGGAGCCGCTCGACGAGCTCGAGATCACAACGCCGGATGCCTATCTGGGCGACGTGCTGGGAGCACTCTCCGCGCGGCGGGGGCACATCATGGGCACGGACTCCGATGCCGAAGGGTTCAGCCGGGTCAGGGCGGAGGTGCCACAGGCCGAGCTACACCTGTTTGCCACCGACCTGTATTCGATGACCCACGGACATGGTACTTTCGTGCAGCGTTTCAAGGGCTACGAGCAGATGCCCTCCGAAGCTGCACAACGGATTATCGAGGAAACGAGAAACGGGAAGGAGCTGGCAGCAGCCCATTGATCATCACTCCGCGGAGGAAATGAGATGGCAGACAACTACAGCAGTTTCGCCGAGTTCTACAAGTTCTACCTGAGCGAACATGCAAAGCGCTCGACGAAACTGCTGCACTTCACCGGGACTTTTCTCGTCCTGCTGATATTGGCTCTGGCGGTGGTGCGGCAGAACTGGATGCTGTTACTGCTGCTGCCTGTTGTCGGGTACGGCTTCGCCTGGGTGGGGCACTTCTTCTTCGAGAAGAACAAGCCCGCGAGTTTTTCCTCGCCGCTTTACAGTCTTCTCGGTGACTTCGTGATGTTCAAGGACATTCTGACCGGGCGCGTAAAGATCTAGGCGCGGGCGCGCATCGCTTCGCTGAGCTTGGACGAAAGTGTTTCGCGGCTGATTGGTTTTTCCACGAAAACGGTATTTGGAGGAAGGGCCCAGTTTCGATTGCTGGCTTCCTCTGAATATCC
>JAKFCC010000031.1:0-6719 GCA_036676795.1 Gemmatimonadota bacterium | reverse complement strand
TCCCAGTTTTCAAAAGCTGATATCCCGCATCGCCGCCACAAACTCCCGATGCGACAAGGACTTGCCGTCGCGACACCGGGCGACGTTATTCTGCAATTGCGGGATTGCAGGTTCTGGGGCGGGGTCTTACATTTGCCGCGGGTCCTGCTTCCGGGTTGCGGGGTTCCAGGTCAGGATTTCGGGGAGTTCTTATCCTGCGGGATGAAGGGGAAGGCTTGAAGAATCAAATGGTTGGCGCGATCGGACTGACTGGGAAATGCGGCGGGTGCGGGGTTTCAGGGTTGGGATCGCCATCTACATTGCGTTAGGGCTCACAAAGGAGCCCCGTCCCGTATCAGAAAGTCCAAGTCCCGCCGATCGTGATGCTTCCGCCTTGGATCGAAGGTTTCGAATTCGCGCCGATGACAGAGCTCGCGGAGGTAATTGAAACGCTGGGGACAGATCTGAATCCAGGCGTACCCCAGATGCATTGCATCGTCATCCCTTTGACGTATTTTTCCCAGCCCTCAATGGCCTGATTTTTGGAGGCTACGGACGCGGCGCCGAGGGCTTTGGCGAGAGAATCTGCCAGCAGTTGCCCAAGGCCTTCGGAAACAGCGCCGGCGAAAACTTTGTAAGCTTCCTCCGGCGTCTTGGCATTGCTCATCACGTCGAGAGCTTTCGCGGAAATTTCCATGACGTTTCTCCAGTATGCGTTTAAGAACCACCCACTTGGGGTTTGAAGGTGGGGCTACATACTGCTAAATTTTCGATCTGTTGAAATCATCATCTCTGATTAGGAATGAGCCCTAACATGTCGTTCGACACGGACGCCCGGCGGCGGCCCTTCGCTTCGCTGCGGCCCTGCCCGCCGGTCGCCGGTCAACTCCGACGTTAGGCATGCAGGACACACCATCACCCGCGCGACAGTTCGAAGCCTTGATCCAGCGAGTCCTGGAAGCGGACGGCTTTTTCGTGGAAAAGTTTGACGATCCAAGAGGTATCGGGGGCTTCGACTTCATCGCCGAACGGGCGGACGAGCGCTGGGCCATCGAGGTTAAGTTCTACCGCACTGCGCGCGCGCAGGTGTCGCTAATTGAGAGTGCGGCAGCCCGATTGGTCCATCGGGCGATTGGCACCCAAGCCTGGAAGGCGATGTTGATCGTCTCGAGCTCTGTCCCATCCAGCTTGCGAGAAACAATCGAGCTAAAGTATGACTTGACCGTCGTGGACCGTGCCGACCTTTTAGCGTGGGCCGCAGCAGAACCGGCATTAGTAGACGAGATCACTTCAGTACTGGAGCTGGAGCCAAGCGAATCCACAATGCGGGTCGGGCAAGCTCCGGATTTGGAAGGTACACACCGAATCTCGGACCGCGCTCCACCCGTTGACACTCAAGGAAGCAATTTGTGCCGAGATCTGAAGGCACTGGCTCGGGGGAAGACTGCCTGGGCGGACTACGAGCGCCTGTGCGACCGTATTCTTCGCTATCTGTTTCCGAATGATCTTCTCGGCTGGCATACCCAACAGCGAACTGATGACGGTCTGAACCGTTTCGACTACGTCTGCAGAGTACGACCGAGTACGGAGTTCTGGAGCTTCCTGATTGATCACCTGAACAGCCGTTATGTTTTGTTCGAGTTCAAGAACTATCGCGGAAAGATCAAGCAGGGGCAGGTCCTGACCACTGAGAAATATTTGCTTGAGAAGGGCCTTCGTCGTGCGGCGATCATCTTCACGCGTGATGGCGCTGAGAAGGATGCAATTCGAATGACTCAAGGTGCCATGCGTGAAAACGGAAAGCTTATGTTGGTGGTTGATGACGAGAAGGTGTGCGAGATGTTGCACATGAAAGAGAGAGGCGAGGACCCAACCGACTGCCTATTTGAGCTCGCCGACCAGTTTCTTCTCACGTTGCCTCGTTGAGGACCTGATACTGATGCCTAACAGGTCATTCGACACGGACGTCCAGCGGCGGGCCTTCGCTTAGCTCCGGTCCTTTCCGCCGGTCGCCGGTCAACTCCGACGTTAGACCTCATGACAAGGTGTGCGGGTTTCTTGAGTCTGGCAGTGCTTCTCTTGCCTATGGCGCCGCTTCATGCGAGCACTCGGGCATGCTTCATTGAGACACAGCAACCGACTGCGGAGACTCTCGCCTCTCGAAAGAAGCGTGCGGCTGATGCCGAACTGACGGCTGCCAAGCTCATACGAGAGTTGACGGCGGAAGTTGGCTCCTCAACGGGCGCCCGAAGGGCCGCGGCACAGGAAGATCTGAAGAAGGTCGAAGCCGCCATTGCAAGAATTCGCGAGTTGCAGGCGAGGGAGTACTGCCAAGTCACGTCTCAAGAAGCCGCGGCCTTCGTGAGAGAAGTGACCTTGAGGATTGAAGAGTGTGGCACGCGAAACTTTCCTGTGCAAAATGGAAAGAAGCTGTATGGCGCCGCTGAGGCGGAGTTTGTATTGGGGATTACTGGCGACCTAGTTTCGGACCGCCTACTTCAGAGCAGCAAGCTGCCGGCCCTAGATTCGCATGTCTTGTCGTTGGTCCGGGCTTCCGCGCCGTACGGACCGGTTCCACAGACTCTCGCCCAGGGAAAGTTTCAAAACTTTGTATTCCGTTCGAGGTTCAATTTTGTCCGCGGTGACTTCCCACCAAGCCCGGAACCAGCGAAGCGATGCAACCTCTGAGCTTGAGGTCTAACATGTCGTTCGACGCGGACGTCCAGGTGCGGGCCTTCGCTTCGCTCCGGCCCTCTCCTCCGGCCGCCGGTCAACTCCGACGTTAGACGTCACGATGCGCGTCTTAGGCTTCCTTCTTGCACTCACTGTCGGCCTGGTGTTGTGGGGGCTGACGATCGCTGTTTCGGGTGGTGCAGGGCCTCTGGGGGAGGCCCGCGGTAATGAAGTCATGGTGTTCTTCATTCCGATCGTCGTGTTCGCTATTCCAGTGGCCATAATCGCCTTTACGCGAGATTACGTGTTGAGCGGGACTTGGATGCTCGCAGCGGCGCCTGCTTTCGGCTTCCTCAACTTCGCGTTCGCAGCCGCAGCGACATCCGGACAACCCGGCTCGTGGGACAGGCCGTTGAACATGTCTACGCTGTTGATTCTTGTAGCCGGGTGGGGCTGTTTGCTCGGCTTGATCCTCGCCACCATAAGAAGGGCGAACAGTTCAGGTGGGTAACGTGACGTCTAACACGTCGTTCGACACGGACACGGAGCTTGCACCGATCTAGTTGACACCCTGACCAACCACGAGGGCCGCTCGCGCTGATGCCACGGAATCACTCACAAGGTGGCTGAATTGTTCTCCGCCGCCGCGATGTAGAGCCGTCCTCCTCCACGTTGCACTTCGCCCACGCGCCACCCCAGTCCCCGACGGTTTTCCTGTGATCTATTCACCTCCCCGGGCATGGACATGGCCACAACCGCAGCGGCAGGGCAAAGTCCTGCTCCACATCTCTGGGAGCTGCAATGGCACGGCTTTGGAAGACGTTGATGACGTTCGTCGCGGCCGCATTGCTTGCGTCATGCGGCGGTGGCGGTAGCGGATGGGGCGGCGGGTGCGTCGACGACGACGTCAATGTGTTGTTCCTCTACGGTTATGGATTGCAAGGAACCGTCGGCGTCGAGATGAGGGTCGAACCCGACATAACCGGGGTGCCGTCGCAGTGTCGTAGCGACATGCGATTCTCGGTGGACAGTGGTTCACTTCCGCCTGGCATTACTTTGAACGAGCGCTCCGGTGTCATTTCCGGCGTGCCCACGCGGGGCGGACGCTATCCCTTCACCATCCGCCTCACACTGAAGGATTTCGATGGCGGGGTGAACGTCAATCTGGCATCCCTGATCCGGGATCCCGCTGAAGCGACATTCGCCGCGTGGGAGGTGATGTCGACCAACGGCGGAGGCTTCCAGGATGCCTTCCGGATTGGGGCCATCGGCAATGACCTCTTTGTGGTCGGAAACAATGGCCGCTCAGCGAGGTTGCGCACGTTCCGGTCGGTCGACGGCGGCCGGACATGGACCGAGTTGGACCTGGAAGCGCAGATGTACGTCGAGAATTTCGCGCTGGCTTCCGATGGCACCCATATTTACCTGTCCGGCGGCACCAGGGGCAAGGTGCCGAGCAGCGCCGTATGGCGCTTCGATGGCACGACCTGGACACTCATGACCGCGGAAGGTGCGTTCCCTCCGCGCTCGGAGCATGCGATGCTCAGCCACAGGGGAGCTCTCTACATTCTCGGAGGTGACGCCGGCAGGGAGCCCCTGGGGGACGTGTGGCGTTCCGCCGATGGTGGCGCGACATGGACGCAGCAGAGTGCCAGCGCCTTTCCGGTGCGGTACAACACTTGCGCATTGAGCGATGGGAGGGGTTCGTTGTACGTGCTCGGAGGCAACGCGTCACGCACATTCCATCGCTGGGACATGTGGCAGTCCAGGGACGACGGCGCGAATTGGCAGCAGGTGCCGATCGGCGCGGACTCCCCTCTTGTTGACGCGCTGGCCCGGGGCAGTGCGACCTGCAGCCTGCTCAAGGGCCGGATGGTTTATGTGAGTGGATATTCGTCTGCCATGACCATTTCGAGCGCCAACGGCCGCGACTGGTTGATGGAGCCGTACGTGTACTGGTTGTCCGGTGCCAGTCCCGGGGCCGTCACCGCCGATGGACACATGTACGTCCTGACTGGACAAGCAACGTCGCAAGTGCACGTTCTCCGTACTGGACCCTAGCACAGATGTCTAGTCAATCCACCCTTCGGCGACTCGTTGTCATCGCGACATGCCTTGTCATGGGAGGCTGCACGACCATGGCGTACGAGGGGCCTGCGCAACCCGATAGCGCAGTCGCAACCATCACATCCGAACGAACGATGATCGCCTCCATCGACGGTAAGGCGGTGCCGTGGAGCGGCGGCAATGCTGCGACTTTCAAGGTTCTGCCGGGGGTGCATACCGTGGCAGTGAAGTTGAATGACATCTCCGTGTGGACGGGGCGTCGGCGATACTCCGCGAATGACCTGACGGTGGTGTTTTCAGCGGAGGCAGGGAAGGCCTACATCATTCGACCGGTGTACGTCGGGAAGACGTGGCGTCCGGAGATTTCCGAAACGCCTGCGGCGGGTGGCCCTTCTATTCAAAAGTGACCAGAGTGATTGCTTTCTCCTTTCAGGTTGTTCGACCCTGACGACCCGAAGGCGTTTGCCTTGCGGCCCCTTGTCCTCGGTCCGCTGGTCAAGTCCGACGTCAGGCATTTCTCATAGGAAGCTGTCAGCTTGAACATGAGGACAATCCTAGGACACCATGGGACTCCTGACCTTCAGCATCAACGTCACCCTGGACGGCTGCGTCGACCACCAGGAAGGCATCGCCGACGACGAGACCCACGCCTTCTTCACCCGCCTCATGGACGAGGCCGGGGCGATGCTGTGGGGCCGCGTCACCTACGAGATGATGGAGAGCTACTGGCCAGCGGTCGCCCGCGGCGAGGTGGAGGCACCGCCGGCGACGCGCGAGTGGGCGACCAAGCTGGAAGCCAAGCCGAAGTACGTGGTGTCCTCGACGCGAAAGGACTTCCCGTGGACCCACAGCCACCGCATCTCCGGCGATCTGCGAACGGGCGTACAGAAACTCAAGGACGCGACCCCGGACGGCGTGCTCCTGGGCAGCGGCAAGCTGGCGAACGAAATGGAACGGCTGGACCTGATCGACGAGTACAGGTTTCTCGTGCATCCCAGGATCGCCGGTCACGGCCCGACCCTGTTCGAGGGCGGCCTCCCCGGCACGCGACGGCTCGCGTTGATCTCGGCCAAGCCGCTCCGCAATGGCGCGGTCGCCATGCACTACCGGCGCGCGCGCTGATGCGGAGATGCGTCATGTCGCCTGACAACGCGCTGCACCCGGACGGCCCGCGCATTGCCCGGCCCGCCGGTGGGCGCGGGCGTTAGACGTCGCCATGGCAGACACATTTGTCGAAGGAGAGGTATGGGTGGACGGCGCCCTCACCGGCTCTCGCCTTTCCCCGTACGTCTCCGAGCACGGCTTCTGGCTGTGGAACAGGGCCGGCAGTTGGGGCGGGCCCCATTTCGAGGTGCGATTGCTCCCTGCTGATCTCTCCTCGCTCGTGAGGGCTTCGCCCAACGCGGATATTCTTCATTTCGAACTCGCCGGGGACGATCTCGGACACGTCGACGAATGCAACGGCTACGCGGCAGCAGACGGTGGATCCTATCGGCGCCCGCTGCGCCGGGTCGTCGGCAGGATCTACAGGCATGACCGGCGGACGCGATTCGAATTCGAAGGCGTGACGGGGCCTTTGGACATGACCTTCTATTCGGTCCATTGCCCCGAGGGGATCAGCGCCGCGCGGCAGGCGCCCTGGAGTTTCCACTTGTGGTTTCTTGTCGAAGATGCGCGGCTGGGCAATCACTTCACGGACAAGGAGTCGCTCCTGGTCATGCAGGAGTACGTAAAGCGTGCAGGCAACGGCTAAACGGCCGATCGACCCAGACGTCGCGAGTTGCAGCGTGTCGACCGTGCTGGCAAGATGACAACACACCTGGAGTCGCGACGTGCCCTTCCGCCTGAGCCTCTTCCGCGCCGCCGATGGACTCGGCCCCTTGCATGACTGGGAGCGCGAGCACCGCGAACCGCTGGGCAACCGGGACGCGGTCCGGTCTGCACTCGATGGGGTCTTGCCTGGTCTTCGGTGGGAGGAGACAGGCGAAATGCTGATGGCC